>JAYEJJ010000250.1:0-2077 GCA_034660495.1 Thermodesulfobacteriota bacterium
AAATTGTTATAAAGACAGCCTTATGCCAACATTGTAAAAGATAAAAAAACAAAAATTCCCTGAAAAATAAGGCGACACACAAATCATAATAAAAGTCAAGAAGTATTTTTCGAAAACTCAAGGATATTGAATTCAAGATTAAAAATGGTGTATATAATCTAATGATTGATTTCAGGTGAGAAAGGCATTGAGTTCCCTTCCGGATAACTGCCCTGAGTTTGGTAAAATTCAGGAGGGGCTAAGGGAGGCATCACCAGGGAGTTTTCTTTAACAAGGATTTAACAATGACAGAAATAAAAAAAATTGCCATACTGGGTGCCGGCGCCATGGGCGCATATTTTGCCGGCAGCTTTTTTAATACAAAAAAATTTAATACCTGTATCATTGCCCGAGGGGAGCGCTTTGAGAAGCTTAAAACCAAGGGATTGGTCATCAATAAAACGCCCTGTTACGTGCCGGTGATCCATCCGGAAAAAGCACAGGCCCCTGTGGATCTCATTATTGTTGCCGTAAAAAATCATCACCTTGAAACGGCGGCAAAAGACCTTGCGCCCTTTGTCAATGCCTCTACCATTATTATGTCTGTAATGAACGGTCTTGACAGTGAAGCCTTCCTGGCCTCTGTTTACGGCATGGAAAAGGTCTTATACACCGTTTCCGTGGGCATTGATGCCTTGAGGCAGGACAATGAAATCACCTATACAAGACCCGGGACCCATTATTTTGGCGACGCTGAAAACAAGAAACTGTCCGACCGGGTCATCCGGGTGCAGAAGGCCTTTGACAAAGCGGGCATTGTCTATCAAACCCCTGAAGACATGATACGGATCATGTGGTGGAAATTTATGATCAATGTGGGCATGAACCAGGCATCAGCAGTGATGCGGGCCCCCTACGGCGTCTTCCAGACATCACCCGATGCCCGGGGACTGATGGAATCTCTGATGAATGAGGTAATAAAAGTGGCGCAGTGGCTTGATGTCAACTTAACCGACAAAGATATTGAAGACTGGTATCAATTTTTAAACATCCTGGCCCCCCGGGGAAAGACCTCCATGCTCCAGGACATCGAGGCCAGACGGAAAACTGAAATTGAAATTTTCGGGGAAAAAGTAGTTGAGCTTGGCCGGGAAAACTATATACCCACCCCTGTAAATCAAGCTGTTTCCCAGATTATAAGGGTTTTGGAGCAAAGATCATGACGATTAAATTCTGTACCATCATCCTCTCGGCTTCACTGACTTTGGCAACAGGTTTTGGAGCAAAGATCATGACGATTAAATTCTGTACCGCATGCGGATCTCCCACTGAATTGAAAACACCGAAAAACGATGATATGCCCCGGTTTATCTGTACAAACTGTGGTCAGATTCATTATACCAACCCCAAAATGGTGGTGGGATGTATTCCTGAGCTGAACCATAAAATTCTCATGTGCAGAAGAAATATTGACCCCCAGAAAGGCTTGTGGACCCTGCCTGCCGGCTACCTTGAAAACAATGAATCCGTCCAGGACGGGGCCGCCCGTGAAACCCTTGAGGAAACCCGGGCAAAGGTTACCATCATCGCCCCTTACCGGCTGTTTAACCTGGTGTTTGTCAATCAGATGTATTTCATGTTCAGGGCAACCCTGGTGTCAGACAATTTCGGTTCCACCAGTGAAAGCACAGAGGTCTGCCTGATGGATGAAAAAGAGATCCCCTGGGATGAAATCGCCTTTAAGGTAATTTTTCAGACCCTGAAGGATTATTTCAAGGACAGAAAACACGAGAACTTCCCCTTTAAGGTCAAAGACATCCACCGCTGAAAGACATACAATAGAACCTGAGCCCGCGTCCCCCCTGTGACGGCGCCGCCCCCACCCAAACGGATTAGATTGTGGTTGGCTGCGCTCACAAAATCTATCCTTATTCGTTAGCCTATATTTAATTAATTAATTGATTTATTGTGTAACTTGCCATTCGCTTTTTAAAAAAGCACTTTTGGTTATTTTTTTAAATGGATGATAACATACTGAAATAATTATAGTCAATCATATTATGCTCTTTGTTCTTAAAAAAATGGATAGTGACTCAAC
>JAYEJJ010000251.1:0-3535 GCA_034660495.1 Thermodesulfobacteriota bacterium
GTGTGGAGTACCTTGGGATGACTATATATTCCAATGTAACGTAGTCAGTTAAGACTTAGGCTAATCAACCGGGCTTACAAGTTACCTTGCAAGCCCCTCGGTCTTTAGCCGAGGGGTTGTTGACCGGCAGAAAAGACAGATCAGGAAAAACTATTTGATCAAACAGTCTGTGGACCGGGGTGCTTTCCCCTGCATCAGAAGGCAGGCCGCATAATCGCTGCCAAAAAACTGATCCACCTTTAATGTTCCCTCGATTCTGCCGGGAATCCATCCTGCAGGAATCCCGCCGCTGGATTTTACAACTTTAGAATCCCTTGAAATTTTCAGGGTGTCTCCTTTTTTCAGCCCGGTTTTCCGGCCTGCGTTAATGTAGAATGTGTCGTTTTCACTTGAAAACACACGGCAGAACCAGGGGGAGACCTGACTTGATTTAACAGCTTTTTGAAAGGCTGAATCAGCAAGGTGCAGGGCAAACATCAAGACATCTTCCCGGGTTTTCAACGGCATTTTCAAGTGAAGGGGCTGATATCTGTAAAAAAGGCCTGCATCAACAACAAAAATATCAGCCTCAGCTGTGCCGGGAAAAACGCGGGGAAGGGTTAAGCGGTCCACCAGGACCAGGATTCTGATACCGGGATAAATGATCACAATTTCAGATACCTTTTTGATATCCTTGTTTTTAAATTGCTGGTTTACAGCAAGGGTTTCATAAATCTGATCATGATCCACCAAAATCACTGGATAGGATGCTTCAAGCCGGGCTGCGCTTTTAATCACCAGTTCAAGGTTCTCCCTTGATACTTTGGTTGTATTAAATAAAAAGCCTGTTTTAACCTTGAGTTCTACGCTGTCTAAAGGTATTGTCTGAACCTGTTGTTTTTTTGGGTCAGCAGCGGGTTTTAAGACTTTTTTTTGGATTTGTGTATTGGCTTGTGTATCTGCCTGGGGTAAGGCATTGGATTGACTGGCAGAATTTTTGAGATCGGCCACATCTTTTTTAATCAAGGCTATTTTTTCATTTAAATTCTGATTCTGGGTTTTATCTTTTTTCCAGGCGGAAAGGATTTCTCCAAGGTTTGTCTCTGGCTCCTTTGTGCGTTTTCTGAAATAGTCGCCGGATATCATGGCTGGATTATCAATAAAAATTTCCCTGGTTTCTGCATTTGAGTAGACTGCATTGTTTTCTTTTTCACTGCTGACAATATCCGGTCCGGCACATCCCAGTAAACATGTAATTAAAAAAAAGGGAAAAAGAAATTTTATTTTTAATATCATTGATAATCCTCCTTGTTTTTATAAGAAACTTGAAACAAGATACAAGAAACAAGACGCGGCAAAATTCAAGTTTCATGGTTTGTTGTTATGCTGTGCATCATGTGAGTTATATGAAAGCTATCAGCCGTAAGCCATCAGTACTCAGCTGACAGCTTTCATGCTTCGTTGTGTCCGCCAGGACATGTGGGTTATATGACAAGCGTTTTTGTCTTTGCTGTAACCCCAATACAATAACAGGCACCCGTTGTCAAACAGGTGCCTGTTATTTCTATATCACTCATGGTGCAGAAGAACAATCAATAATTTATCCTGAATCTGTCAGGGCTGAATTAGAAATTCAGGATAAATTCAGCGGCAAACCGCATGGCTACATCATCGCACACTTCTCCTGTCATGGCTTCTGTTACATCATCAATCACCTCTCCGGGAAAGAAAAAGGAGACTTCTCCCCGGATAAAGGAATGCTTGCTGGTGGCCAGGGTCAGCTCATTGTCCCATTCGGTTCCCACATAACCGGAATCAACCTTCTGGGGTCCTCTTCCAGCGGCTGCCGTGGGGTCGACAATATTGGTGACATAAATATCCTCGTTCCACCAGAAATTGTTGATATTGGTTTTGTAGATCAAAAATCGTTTGGGGGCCACAGTGATGCCGGCACTGACCATGGACAGACCGGGATTGTCCCCCCGTCCATTTCCTGAACCGGACATGTTCTGGAGACCGCCGGTGAATACAGGGGTACCGTTACCGTAAAGTTCAGGAATATAGCCGTAAAGGGCTGTTCCCAGCATCAGGTTGGTATCACCGATAATGGTGTTTTCTCCGCCCCATCTTGAGGCAAACCGCTGGGCATTGTCAACACCGTTGTATCCTTCCAGATCATCATCATAGGGATCATCATCACCGGACGTGTACATAAACCCCAGGTGGGGCTTGAGGGGAAAGTCTGTGAGGATGCCTTTAAACTGATAGGAGATGTCTGCTGCCAGGGCATAGGCATTGATGTCATAGTCCTCTTCAAGGGGTGTCTGGCGGTCCGGACCCACAGCACTGCCAAGACCGGTATCGTCTGCACTTCCAAATTGATACACCCCTTCAAAGAACATTTCTATATTACCAAAATTTCCAATCCAGTAACCGCCTAAATGATAGGAATCGGTCTCAGGTTCTTCTCCTGTAATGCCGAGGCCAAGGGTTCTGTAGAATGCTTTCAAGTCTGTGGTGAGACCTGCAACCTCTTTGTTATCTGGGATCTGATTAATCACATACCCGGTAAAATCTGTTGTAGGAATTCCTCTGATATAGTCATAAAGACCGAAAAACTGGAATTTGTTCTGATCATTCATTTGATAGGTGAGGTAACCGGCGTACAGATCCCTGTCATCGTTTCTATCATCCCCCATGAGTGCGGGATTCACCTGCCAGTTGTTTTCCATGAGTTTAAAGTATCCAACATTGAAGCTCAGTTTGTCCTTTTCTCCGGTGAGCCAGAACCCTGGGTTGTCATCACCGTAAACCATGCCGGCCGCTTCCATGACATCCACATGCCAGATGTCCCATCCCGCATGAAACCGCATGTTAAAGGGCAGGGCATAGGTGATCTGCAGCCGTTCAAGTCCGAAGTTGCTGGAATTTCTGTCTTTCCCGCCCCTGTCATCGATAGAAACGGTTTCAAGGGGTCTGTCAAACTCCAGGGCCCCGTAAAAGCTCCATACCCTGTCTTTGGGCATGGCATTAAAATAGATTTTGGTTTCCGTACGGATATACCCGTCTTCTACCCATCCGCTTTCATTGGGATGCTCCCGCAATATATTTTTGGGCATAACGTTATAAAACAATTTCCCTGCCGCATTGACATTGTCGCTGTCACTGACGCCAAAATCCCAGTCTGTCTCAGATGTGGGGATGATTCTCACTGTGGAGCCGAAACTCATGAGAATATCCTTTCCCGTTGTGACCTGAACACTACCCGGACCTACGATGGTTTCCTTGGTAATGTCGTCGGCCAGGTCCAGCTGTTTTTTCAGGTCTTCATCCTGTGCAAAGCAGGTCAGGCAAACCATCACGGATGCCAGAACCAGCACTGCTCCCAATCCAAAAATTTTTTTCATAAATTCCCCTTTTTGAGAATAGTTAACAAACACCATTAAACATTTATGTGGTAAGTTTGTAAACAAGAACATCGTTTTTTTGCAGAATTTAAACCTTCTCCCTATCTATTTTTCTGAATTAATAGATTAAAGCGTCTAGTGCACACAGC
>JAYEJJ010000251.1:3635-10540 GCA_034660495.1 Thermodesulfobacteriota bacterium
TTCTGAATTAATAGATTAAAGCGTCTAGTGCACACAGCTCCTGTTTTTACTACCAATTTATGAAAGCCTTCAGTACTCAGTTATCAGCTTACAATAAACAATTGCAAAGTTTTTCCTGTTAGTTACCGGCAGCTGATGGCTTTTGTTGTGTCCGCCAGGACATCTGGGTTATATCCTTTTGTTGAGCGGCTGCGTTTTTTCATGCATACAAAAATATAAACGATTGCACCCTCTCTGTTTCCAGTGGGGTACCTGTCCGGGCAATTATGTAAACATGTTTATATTTTTGATCTATTGTGTAAAAAAATTCATATTCTGCTAATATCTGGAGTAGATATAGTTAAGGTTTGAATTTCTGTCAAGAAAAAAGTTCTGAGTTAAAAAAGATGTATCAAGTCCTGAACAGGTATTCTGTCAGGGACTGAAAAAAAAGGATGCTACCAGATTTTCCAGAAGGGTTTTTTCTTTTTTTCAGAAGAGGTCTTATTGGTTTTTTCATCTGATGAGTTGGTGTAAGGGGGCTGCTCCTCTGTTTCATCCTCTTCTTCTGAATCATCTCCCCAGAATTTCCAGAACGGCGTTTCTTCGTCTGTTTCCTGATCCTCTTCTTCAATTGAATCATTTTTCCAGAACTTCCAGAACGGTTTTTTCTCTTTTTTTTCAAAGTGCCCGGCCATGAGCGCTTCAGGGTTCTGGGTAAACACCTGGTTTTCAACGGGGGAGTTCTTTTTTTCCTTAAACTGGGTGGTCAGGGTGGATCTGTTGAAAACAGTGTTGTTTATTTCTGCAGCAAGGCTGGATGTTCCCGGTATAATATCCCGGGTGGTTTCCATCTGGTTGTAAAAGCAGACAGATTCACTGGTTTTGCAGTTATATACCCGGGTATCAATGCTGTAAGCCCCTGCAAATTCGGTAATACTCCCGGTGAGGACATAATCGGTGTTTTCCGGAATAAGGGTGTTTTCAGCACTGCCCGTTGTCCGGGACGGGTCAAGATGCGTTAACACAGATGAAGCGCTGTTTCTTTCTACCGTGATAACGTGATTCTTCCATGACAGCCGGGACAGAAGCATATTGTGGACACCGTCTCTGATATAGGTGATGTCATTTTGAGAATTGATATGAAAGGGGACAATGATAATTGTTTCAGCGCTGCTGTTGGACAATGCCCAGAAAAATATCAGAATCCCTGCCATCACGGGAGGTAATATTTTTTTTATACGCCTGTTTAATTTTTCTGATATTGCTTTGTACGGCTCCATATTTAAAGTTTCCGTCTGAGTTTAAAATTAAATTTACCGCTTTTGTCCGGGGTTTGATTTTTGTCTAACGTTTAGTTTCTGTCCGGGTTTATAATTGCTGTCTGAGAATCTCAGTAACAATTTTGGGATCAGCCTTGCCCCTGCTTTTTTTCATGATCTGTCCCATGAAAAAACTGAACAGTTTTGTTTTTCCGTCCTTGTAGTCCTTGTGCTCATCCGGGTTTGCCGCAATCACTTCGGCAACCATATGGTTGAGTTCTGACTGATCTGACACCTGCTCAAGTCCTTTTTCCCTGACAATCTCAAGGGGGGGGCGGGCTGAAGTCACCATTTCTTCAAATACGGTTCTGGCAGCATTGGCGTTGATGGTATTGTTTTCAAGGAGATGGAGCAGATCGGCAAGACTGTCTGCAGACACAGGGATCTCTTCAATTGTCAGCCCTTCAGTTTTTAAAAGGTTGAGAACTGCTCCGGTTACCCAGTTTACTGCGATTTTTTTGTTTTTTAATGTCTGACAGCAGGTTTCAAAATAATCGGCCAGGTGTATGGATGAGGTCAAAATTTCTGCATCATCCGCACTCATAAAATATTCTTTTATAAACCGGGCTTTTTTTTCATAGGGAAGTTCAGGAAGGCTGGCTTTGACCTCATTCATCCATTTGTCATCAATGATCAGCGGTACCAGGTCAGGGTCTGGAAAATATCTGTAGTCATGGGCTTCTTCCTTGCTTCTCATGGAAACTGTCCGGTTTTCAGCCGCATCCCACAGCCGGGTTTCCTGGTTGATGGGGTTTCCCTCGTTAAGCACATAGGTCTGACGTTCAATTTCGTAGGCAATGGCCTTTTCTACATTTTTAAAGGAATTAAGGTTTTTAAGTTCTGTCCGGGTGCCAAAGGCGGTGTCCCCAACCGGCCTTAAAGATATGTTGGCATCGCATCTAAAGCTGCCCTGTTCCATATTTCCATTGCATACGTCAATATACCGGACAATGGCATGGAGTTTTCTTAAATAGGCCCCGGCTTCCCAAGGGGTGTTTATGTCGGGTTCGCTGACAATTTCCACCAGGGGAATCCCGGTTCGGTTCAGGTCAACAAAGCTCTTTGGCCGGTCAGGATCATGGATGAGTTTTCCGGCATCTTCTTCCATGTGAATGCGGGTGATGCCGATTTTTTTTTCTTTTCCTTCCCTGGTTTGAATCAGAAGATACCCGTGTTCCGCTATGGGGAAGGCATACTGGGTGATCTGATACCCTTTGGGAAGATCCGGGTAAAAATAATTTTTACGGTCAAACCGGCTCTCCCTTGCCACCCTGCAATGGGTTGCAAAACCGGTTTTCATGGCAAGGGTAACTGCGTGTCTGTTCAGTACCGGCAGCATTCCAGGCATTCCTGTACACACCGGGCAGGTATTGGCATTGGGCGGGGCCCCGAACCGGGTTGAACATGAGCAGAATATTTTGGTTTCAGTTTTCAGCTGGGCATGGACTTCAAGTCCGATTACAGGTTCAAACGGCATGATTTAGTGTCCTGACTTAAATTAGAGTGAAATTTTCCATAAAACATGAAAAAATCCAAATGGGTGCATAATGCTTTCATATAAAATTAGAAAACTTTATCATATATGGAAGAAAAAATGCAATAAAGATTTTACTGTAACACTCAGATCATTGTGACACCAGGTTTGGGCTTTCTCCAGGCATTGTATGCGGCGCTCTGGAATAATTGTTTTGACAAATCCAGGTCAAAAGTATTATGTTTGGCCGAGGTCCAGGACGGCCGGAATAATTTTTCAGTTTTAGTTTTAGATAAGGACATGTTTAATGAAGTTTTTTCTTTGTGTTGTGGGAATGGTTATGGTTGTTGAAGGCCTGCCTTATTTTGCCTTTCCGGAAAAAATGAAATCGGTTATCCTCAGTGTGACTGATCTTCCTGACGCTGTACTGCGCCGGTTTGGACTGATACTGATGATTTTAGGGTTGGGGGTTGTGTATTTTGGAAAGCGTGTGCTTTGAAATTAAGGAATCAGAGCAAAAACATGTACAGGCTTGCAGATTATTCATATGACCTTCCCCAGGAAAGAATTGCCCAGGAACCCGTCCGCCAGAGGGACACATCAAGGCTGCTCTGTGTGAACCGAAAAACAGGTGCTTTGATGCACAAATTCTTTTATGAGATCAAACACTGCCTGAAGCCGGGTGATCTGGTTGTGATCAACAATACAAAGGTTGTGCCGGCCAGACTGAAGGGGAAAAAAGAAACCGGGGGCCGGGTGGAAGTGCTGATCCTTGATTATGCATCAGGCTTTGCAGACTTTAAAACAAAGGGTGTTTTTACATGTGACTGCCTGGTAAGAGCGTCCAGGGCCCCTAAAGTCGGAAGTTTTCTCTTTCTGGGGGACGGTCTTACGGCCAGGGTAGAAAATTCAGATAATGGAATATTAACCCTGCGTTTCATATTTAACGGAGATATCAGTGAGATTATCAAAAAAATCGGTGATATCCCCCTGCCTCCCTATATCAAGAGACAGAATCAGATATCAGAACCAGAGGACAGAACAAATTATCAGACCGTGTTTGCCAGCAAAGAGGGGGCGGTGGCAGCGCCCACGGCCGGTCTGCATTTTACCGGCGCGCTTATGGATGATCTGGCGGCATCTGGAATTGAATTTGCAGAAATCACCCTTCATGTGGGGTACGGTACCTTTGTACCGGTCAGGGTTGATGATATAAGGGATCACAGGATTCATTCCGAGTTTTACACCGTGTCCAGGGCAGCTGCAGACCGGGTCACCCGGGCCCGCCAACAGGGCCGGCGGGTGGTTGCCGTTGGTACAACAGCGGTCAGGACCCTTGAGTATCTGTCTGAAGATAATGGGCACATGGCCTGGGGCAGCGGTATGTGTGATCTTTTTATTTATCCGGGCTACAAATTTAAATGCGTGGATTCCATTGTGACCAATTTTCATCTCCCTGAGTCCACACTGCTCATGCTGGTATCGGCCTTTGCCGGCAGAGAAACGGTTTTGTCGGCCTATGCGGCGGCAATAAAAGAAAAGTACAGGTTCTTCAGTTATGGAGATGCCATGTTTTTTGAATAACCCACAACGAAAAATGGGTCGAAGACGCGCAGCCAACAGGATGGCCGCCCCCAGCGGTTGCCTGTCAGGAACATTGAGAACCAAAGGCTGATTTTCTTTGGTTCTCAAGGAGAGGCAGCCGTTTAAACAGGCAAAGATATGTTCACATTTGACGTACTGCACACATCAAAACAATCCAGGGCACGTACCGGAATCATTCATACCGGTCACGGAGCGGTAAACACCCCCATTTTTATGCCGGTGGGAACCCTGGGCTCGGTAAAAGCCGTTTCTGTGGAGGAGCTCAAGGCCTGTGATGTGCAGATTATTCTCGGGAACACCTATCATCTCTATCTGAGGCCGGGATGCGAAGTCATTGAGCAGATGCACGGCCTTCATGAATTTATCAACTGGGACCGGCCCATGCTGACGGACAGCGGCGGCTACCAGTTCTTTTCTTTGGCAAAGCTGGCCCGGTTCAGTGATGAAGGGGTGTCTTTTCAGTCCCATATTGACGGATCAAGACATTTATTTACCCCTGAAAAGGCCGTTCAGATTCAGTCTGTTCTCGGGTCGGATATTATGATGTCCCTGGACTGGTGTGTTGGGTATCCCGTAGACAAGAAAAATGCCATGGATGCGCTGAAAAAGACCTGTGCCTGGGCTGCCCGGGGGCGGGCATACTGGCAGCATCACGGTATGAAAAATGCCCTGTTTGGCATTGTTCAGGGGGGGATGTTCAAGGATCTTCGTACCATCTCGGCCGAGGAAATTGCAGCCCTGGATTTTCCAGGCTATGCCATTGGGGGGTTAAGTGTGGGGGAACCAAAGGCGTATATGTATGAAATCGCCCAGCATACCCTGCCCCTGCTGCCCGAGACTCGGCCAAAGTATATCATGGGGGTGGGTACACCGGAGAATATTGTGGAGCTGGTGGACATGGGGGCAGACATGTTTGACTGTGTCATACCTACAAGAAATGCCCGTAACGGACAGCTCTTTACAAGCCGCGGGACCATGAATATTTCAAACGCCAGGTTCAGATCTGACAGCCGTCCAGTGGATGAAACCTGCAGATGCTATACCTGCCGGAATTATTCCCGGGCCTACCTGCGCCACCTTTACAAATCAAGGGAGCTTCTGGCCTACCGGCTTAATTCCATTCACAACATCCATTACTATCTTGATTTAATGGATCAGATCCGGCAGGCGGTTGAACAGGACCGGTTTGAGTCCTTTAAAAAAGATTTTTATCTAAAAAGGGAGGGGTCACCGATATGACCATTGCGGAAAATATTGAAGCGACATTGTTAAAATCATCCTGGATACGCAAAATGTTTGAAGAAGGGGCCCGGCTCAAGGCAGAACACGGCAATAAAAATGTGTTTGACTTCAGCATTGGCAATCCCAATCTTCCCCCGCCGGATCAGTTTCAGGAAGCCCTTGAGCAGGTGGCAGGCCAGAAGGACGACTGGATTCACGGATACATGCCCAATACAGGGTATCCCTTTGTCAGACATGCCATTGCGGAAAATATCAGAATAGAGCAGGCTGCGGATATTACCCAGGAGGATATTGTCATCACCTGCGGCGCTGCAGGCGGCTTGAATGTGATTTTAAAGGCCCTGTTAAATCCCGGTGAAGAGGTGCTGGTGACACGGCCGTTTTTTGTGGAGTATACGTTTTATGCCCAGAACCACAACGGGGTTTTAAAAACAGTGCCGGCCCAAAAAGACTTTACCCTGGATCTTGAGGCCATTGAACAGGCCATTACCCCAAAGACCAAAGTCATGCTGATCAATTCCCCGAATAATCCCACAGGACAGATTTATTCAGAAAAGAGTCTGAAGCGGCTGGGGGAGATTCTCGAAGAAAAGGGAAAGACCTTTGGCACAACCATATACCTGGTCTCGGATGAGCCCTATCGAAATATTGTTTTTGATGATGCCCGGGTGCCGCCGGTATTCCCATGCTATAAGAACAGTATTGTGGCCACCTCCCATTCAAAGGATCTTTCCCTTGCCGGAGAGCGGATCGGTTATCTTGTTGTAAATCCAGACGCAGAATACCGGGAGCCTGTTTTACAGGCCGCGGCACTGACCAACCGGATTCTTGGATTTGTCAATGCACCGGCCATTATCCAGAGAGTTCTGCCCTTTATTCAGGGAGCACGGGTGGATGTGGGGGCGTATAAGCGTAAAAGAGATATCTTCTGCAAGGGGCTTGCCCGCGCCGGGTATGAATTTACAATTCCGCCTGGAGCGTTTTATCTTTTTCCTGAGTCCCCGTTAAAAGATGATGTGGCTTTTGTAAGGGCCCTGCAGGAAGAGCTTATCCTGGCCGTTCCAGGCAGCGGGTTTGGTCAGCCGGGGTATTTCAGGCTGTCTTTCTGTGTGGACGATGAAACAATTGAAAATGCCATTCCTGGATTTGAGCGGGTCGTCAACAACCCCTCGGCTAAAGACCGAGGGGCTTGCAAGGTAACTTGTAAGCCCGGTTGATTAGCCTAAGTCTTAACTGACTACGTTACATTGGAATATATAGTCATCCCAAGGTACTCCACACGC
>JAYEJJ010000252.1:0-2066 GCA_034660495.1 Thermodesulfobacteriota bacterium
TGTTTGAACGAAAACTTGCCCAGGTGCAAGGCGCAAGAAATTTTAAAACCGGAGTGTACTCAGGTACATGAGGATTTTAAAATTTTGAAGCAACGAAGCAGGTGGGTGAGTTTTCGTTCAAACACTAAGTAAGTGTCGCCGAATTTCCAACCAAATAAATAAGTATTGTGTCCCCGAATTTCAGTTTTGTGTCCCCGAATTTCAGAGCTCCTGACACCACAAACCTAATATATTGTTTTAACTGAAAATATTCAAATTTAGGATCGTAATTTTAAATGCATAAAAAAACCAGACAAATACCATATATTGTGCTTATTGTCTTTGTTTTTAAAAAAAATACTATATATAGAAAATGATTATGCATTCAAAATTAGCTGAGGTCAGGAGTTCTGAATTTCAAGTATTGTGTCCCCGAATTTTTAAATAAGTATTGTGTCCCCCGAATTTTTACGGGACTATGATGGTGTCATCGGCTTTGATGTAGACGTTGTTGGTGAAATCTCCGTCAAGGATATCCTTGTAGTTGACCCGGATGATTTTATCTTTGCCGTTTTCTCTTCTGAAGAGGATGATCTCTTTTTTGGAGGCCCATTCGGTGAACCCCTTTGCAACGGCAAATGCCTGCATCACGGTGAGGTCTTTTTGAATGGGATACTCGCCGGTTTCGTTTATTTCACCGAGGATATAGAATTTCTGACTGCCGGGATCAATGAGGGTGACCGTGACTTGGGGGGCCTCAACAAATTCGCCAAGACGTCTGTGAATTATCCTTTTCAGCTCCATGGTGGTCAACCCTGCGGCTTTGATGTCATCAAGAAGGGGAAAGGTGATTCTGCCGTCCAGTCTTACCACAGCCTCTTCCATGGAAAGATCCGGCTCTTTCCATACGTTTATATTTAAAACATCTCCCACACCTATTTTGTATTCCTTTGTCATGTCAGCTGAGTTTTTTGAAGGTCCACCTGTGATTTTATCTGCTGCATTGACGGACAATGGTGTTAAAAAGAAAAAGCTGACAGCTGTGAGATAGAAAAGGCAGCTCATACATGGCCTGAAAAATTTTCCCAATTTTTTATGATCCCTGGACATAGCTCCGCTCCTTCGGTTACATCGAATTATCTTTATAATTAATTGTTTTTATTTAATGTTTGAACGAAAACAGAAGTTTCGTTCTGACACTATTTAAGTCCAAAAATATAGAGCCCAAAGGGGCATGTAAAAAACTGCTTTTACCTGGGGCCCAGGGGGTAAAAAGTAACAAACCGATTTTACCTGGCGCCCTTGCCGAAAAGAACGGTCTTGATGGTGCGCAGAATAATCAGCATATCCAGCATCAAGGACATGTTCTTGATATAAAAAAGATCATAGTTGAGTTTTTCCACGGCATCTTCTATGGAAGCACCGTAATCATAACACACCTGAGCCCATCCGGTTATCCCCGGTTTTACCCAAACCGCTCTGAATAGTAGGGGATCTCTTTTTCCAGTTCATCTGTAAAATGCTTTCTTTCAGGTCTTGGACCGACCATGCTCATTTTACCAGTCAGCACATTCCACAGCTGGGGCAGTTCGTCAATGCGCAGCTTTCTGATAATCCGGCCCACCCGGGTAATCCTGTCATCATTGTCCATTGCCCAGACCGGCCCGGTTTCCTTTTCCGCATCATCAATCATGGAGCGGAATTTGTGCATCATATACTCTTTTTTATTCTGCCCTACCCTGTCCTGGGAAAAAAATACAGGCCCTCTTAAATCCATTTTATCATAACTGCTGTAAACAGCAAGAGGGGAGACAGCATAATCAGCATAAAAAAAGAAAAAACCATATCAAAGACCCGTTTTAAAAAGGTTTTGAACCTTGATTTTCTAAACCCGTCCGAAAAAATCAGCCAGGAGGGATTGATCCGCTTCACAAGGAGTTTTCCTGTGAGCATCTCATAAAACTCGATGATCAAGTTTTTTGTAAGTCGTTGATATTATTCAATTTATAAAGACCCACCATAATCATGGTACATTTTTTGTTCTTCAGCAATATCAGCTACTTATGATTTTAAATGAAATATTTGGC
>JAYEJJ010000253.1:0-10438 GCA_034660495.1 Thermodesulfobacteriota bacterium
TCAGACTTTTTCCCTGCCAGGCGTTGCGACAATCAAGCTGTTTGAGGACCAGTGGCCGCAGGTCGCCGATTTTTAGCCTGGCAGGGAAAAAGTCCTCCGTCGTTCTCGTTCCTGACAGGCAACCGCTAAAGGCGGCGGTATTCAAAAAACTTGATGATCGAGTGATAATAGAGTAACAATTAAAACTTAACACTTAACACTTAACACTTAACACTTAACACTTAACACTTAACACTTAACACTTAACACAAAACTGGAAATAAAATGACAGAAAAAGAAAAACTGGCAAGACCCATCTGGTTTGACCGGGAGAGTGGAACAGTCAAGGTGATTGACCAGAGGCTGCTTCCCCATGAACTGGTTGTGTCTGAGCTGACAGATGTGGATGATATTATTAAAGCCATAAAAGAGATGTATGTCAGAGGAGCGCCCCTTGTTGGTGCCACCGGGGCCTTTGGGGTCTATACCGCTCTTTTTCGGGACAAGAAAAAAAAGGGGGATACCGATTACCTGGAAAAAGCCTGCCGGCGTATAAAAGATGCAAGGCCCACGGCAGTTAATCTTGCATGGGGAGTGGACAGGGTCTTTGAGGCTGCGGTAAAACACAGCAGCTATGAAGGCAGAACAGCAGCAGCCTTGAATGAGGCCCTTGCTGTTGTGGAGG
This sequence comes from Thermodesulfobacteriota bacterium, assembly GCA_034660495.1. GTDB lineage: Bacteria > Desulfobacterota > Desulfobacteria > Desulfobacterales > Desulfobacteraceae > DATFJZ01. The sequence continues at coordinate 665 of JAYEJJ010000253.1, forward strand.
AAGAGGCAGAGAACTGCAGAATGATCGGTGAACACGGACTGCCTCTGGTGGAAAAGATAAGCAGAGAAAAAAACGGAAAACCAGTCAATATTCTGACCCACTGCAATGCTGGCTGGCTTGCCTGCATTGAATATGGTACTGCTACGGCACCGGTGTATGCGGCATTTAACCGGGGCATTGACGTTCATGTCTGGGTTGATGAGACCCGCCCCCTGAATCAGGGCTCCCGCCTGACAGCATGGGAGCTCGGCAGCCATGGTATTGCCCACACCATTATAACGGATAATGCCGGCGGGCATCTCATGCAGCACAAAATGGTCGACATGGTGATTGTAGGGACGGACCGCACCACCCGAACCGGTGATGTGGCAAACAAAATCGGCACCTATCTAAAGGCGCTGGCTGCCCGTCACAATTCAGTCCCCTTTTACGTCGCCCTTCCCTCCAGTACCTTTGACTGGGATATCAGGGACGGTATCAGGGAGATCACCATTGAAGAAAGGGACCCGGATGAGGTCAGGTATGTGACCGGTTGCAGCGGTCAGGGCAGACCTGAAACAGTATTGGTGCCGCCCGTGACAAGTCCTGCTGCCAATCATGCCTTTGATGTGACCCCGGCAGAACTGGTTACTGGATTCATCACGGAAAGGGGAGTGTGCAGCGCAGATGAACACTCGATTCTGTCCCTGTTTCCTGAAAAAAAACAAAAGCAGTAACGGCCATGCTCTGGCAGGCAAAACCACTCATGAGGCATTTCAGGAAAGGAGCTGGTCTTTTTTCTGCGGTCAAAACATATTCTGTTAAAGCAGATGGAAGATCCTGTCACTCGGTTATCAAGTTTTTATGGAAGGGGCGGCGGTATTCAAAAAACTTGATGATCGAGTATCATGGACAGATTTTGCTTGACAGATCCCTGTTAAAATCATTAAAAGAGTAGTTATGTTAAATTTGCTTGAAAAAAAAATTATTTCAGCACTTCAGGGAGACATTCCGGTTACAGAGACCCCTTTTAAGGATATGGCAGAGGATCTTGGTATTTCTGAAGAAAAATTTATTGAAATTGCTGAAAATTTGAAGAGAGCCGAAGTCATCCGCAGATTCGGCGCCACATTGAAACATCAGAAATCTGGGTACAGTGCCAATGCCATGGTGGCCTGGCAGGTTGATGTCCATAGAGCAAAGGAAGTGGGCGAAAAAATGGCCTCCTTTGATGAGGTTACCCATTGCTACAAAAGGGAGCCTGTTGAGGAGTGGCCTTACAATCTCTATACCATGATCCATGCCGGTGACGAAAAGGGTTGTTTTGCCATTGCAGAAAAAATTTCCCGTGCGGTTCTGGTTGATGATTACGCCCTGCTTTTCAGCCGCAGGGAGTTGAAAAAAACATCCATGAAGTATTTTGACGGTTTAAAACTGTCTCAGCCCTGATCCGGCATGAATATAATGAAATGACCCCCCATTTATCCTCCCCTCATATTCTTTGCGTTAATCCATGGATTCACGATTTTGCTGCCTTTGACTTCTGGGCAAAACCCCTGGGGCTGCTTTTGCTTGCCTCCATCCTCAGAAAGGGGGGGGCACAGGTTACGTTTATGGACTGCCTGGACAGATTCCATCCCAAATCCAGTGCCGGCGCAAAAATCCATAAAGACGGCAGGGGGCCTTTTAGAAAGGAAGAAATTCCCTTTCCAGGTGAGCTTCACGGGGTAAAAAAAAGATTTTCCAGGTACGGCATTGCAAAGGAATGGTTTTACCAGGACCTGAGACATATAAACAAACCAGATCTCATCCTGGTTACCTCTCTTATGACCTATTGGGCATCCGGGGTAAGGGAGACCATTTCAGTGATAAAAGACGTTTATCCTGATGTTCCGGTGGTGCTTGGCGGCATTTACGTCAGTCTCTGCACTGCCCACGCAGAAAAAAATTCCATGGCAGACCATGTGTCACCGGGCAGCGGAGAATCGGTCATCAAATCCCTTGTAAAGTATTATACAGGGTTTTCCCTGTCTTTTTCCTGCAAAGCCAATGATCTCGATGCCCTGCCGTGGCCTGCCCTTGATATGGTTTCCCGTCTTTCCTATGCGCCGGTTTTAACATCCAGGGGCTGCCCGTTTTCCTGTGCATACTGTGCCTCTTCATTTCTCAATCCTGTCTTCTGCCAGAGATCCTTTGAATCTGTTTTTCAGGAGATCCAGCACTGGTATGAGGCGTATAACGTGATTAATTTTGCTTTTTATGATGATGCCCTGCTGATCAACCAGGAGAGATTTTTTCTGCCCCTGCTTGAAAAAATCATACAATCAGGGATGACGGCGGCATTTCATACGCCCAATGCCCTGCACATCAGGGAGATCAAACAAAAAACAGCTGAACTCATGTTTCAATCAGGATTCAAAACCATCCGGCTGGGACTTGAAACCGCTGATTTTTCAGAGGCCAGGCATTATGATGCCAAGGTAAAGGAAAATGAATTTTTTAATGCTGTGAATCATCTGAAACATGCAGGGTTTGACAAACACAATATCGGGGCCTATCTTTTGTGCGGTCTGCCGGGCCAGGACCTTTCCGAGGTTGAATCCTCAATTCAGATCGTTAAAAAATACAAAATCACCCCTGTGCTGGCCTATTATACACCGATTCCCCATACGCCCATGTGGGAGCAGGCCGTTGAAAATGCTGTGTTTGATATTGAAAAGGATCCGATTTTTACAAATAATGCCCTGTTTCCCTGCCTTGACAGGACAACAGGAATGAAATCCATTTACCGCCTGAAACAATTGGCCCAAAAGGATAAAAAAAATTTAAATTTTCTTGAAAGAATCTGTGAATAGAATATAATCATTAAATCCATGCACAGGTATTCCCTGGAAACTGACGATTATACTCGATTATCAAGTTTTATGGTAAGGACCGATCGCGGCCCCGGTTGCCTGACAGGAACATTGAGAACTAAAGGAGATCAGACTTTTTTCCTGCCAGGCGTTGCAACAATCAAGCTGTTTGAGGACCCCAGGCCGCAGATTAAGGCTAAAGCCTAAAGCCTAAAGGCTAAAGGCTAAAGGCTAAAGGCTAAAGGCTAAAGGCTAAAGTAAAGTCCTCCGTCGTTCTCGTTCCTGACAGGCAATCACTGGGGGCGGTGGTATTTAAAAAAATTGATGATCGAATTACAGGATTTTAAGAAAGCGGATTCATAATAACGTCCATGCCTTGACAGGCACAACAAAGCATGAATGCTGTCAGCTGAGTACTGAAGGCTGATGGCTTTCATATAAAAAAAGAAAGTGGCTTTATGAAAAATGATTGTTTTTGATTTGGAGTGTATAAACAACCATGCCTTTGAGGGATGGTTTGAGGATTCCGGCGCATTTGAAACCCAGCATGAGCAGGGGCTTATCATCTGTCCTGTTTGCGGAACAGCTTCAGTGACCCGCAAACTCTCCCCTGTTGCTGTAAGGACAGCTGTTGTGACAGAATCAGATTCAAGAAACAGGGCCAGGCAGGAGGCCTTGCTGGAGATGGGTGAGAAACTATCAGATTTTGTGGAAAAAAATTTTGACGATGTGGGGCCTGATTTTACCAGGGAAGCCTTTAAAATGCACTATGGGGCCAGTGAGTATAGAAATATAAGGGGGACGACCACAAAGGAAGAGGACAAACTCCTTGAAAAAGAGGCGGTCCCGGTATTCAAGTTTCCCTCGCTTAAAAAGCCGGATAATGATGATTTAAATTGATTTCAGATTTAAATGGTCACCCTGAATGCCGATGTGTCGCAGCAAAATAAAATTCTAAAGAGTCAGGCTGAAGTCAGGAACCCTTTCATATAACCCACATGATGTACAGCATCACAACAAACCATGAAACTTGAATTGTACAGCGTCTTGTTTCTTGTCTCTTGTTTCAAGTTTCTTATAAACCGGTATGGCCGGACCATGATCACCGACCCGGCCACAACGAAGAATGAAACGCCGTCAATGGCAATGATCTGACGAGTGTTTCTTATAAAAAAAATAAAGGCCAGAGAATAAAGGGTGGCGAAATATGGCTTATACGCCGGTCTGCATAAACTCCCATAAAACGGGCAGGTTAAGAGAAAATGCTGAGAAGGCCTGGGACATGCTCAGGCACTGCACCCTCTGCCCCAGGGCCTGCGGGGCAGACAGAACAGCAGGTGAAACCGGGTTCTGCAGGACAGGTGACGCTGCCGTGGTGTACAGCTTTGATGCCCATTTTGGGGAAGAGGCCCCGCTGTCAGGGTACAACGGCTCTGGTACGATTTTTTTTTCCCATTGCAATCTATTGTGTAATTTTTGCCAGAATTATGATATTTCCCATAAGGGAGCGGGGCAGGAAGTGTCTTTAGACCAGCTGGCCTGGATGATGCTGGAACTACAGCGTCAGGGATGTCACAATATCAATCTGGTGACCCCTTCCCACGTGGTTGCACAGATTCTTTTTGCCCTTGATCTGGCGGTTTCCAAAGGGTTGACCCTGCCTGTTATCTATAATACAGGGGGATATGACAGCGTTGATACCCTCAAGCTGCTGGACGGGGCGATTGACATCTATATGCCTGATGTCAAGTTCTTTCATGCCCATGCCGCCAGGCTTGCCCAGGTACCTGAAGATTATCCTGAAATCGTTAAAAAAGCCGTAGCTGAGATGCACAGACAGGCAGGAGACCTTGAAATTGACGGAGAAGGCCTTGCAAAAAAAGGACTTCTGGTACGGCATCTGGTACTTCCCGGTGACCTTGCAGGTACAGGTGATGTGATGAATTTTCTGGTTAGGCAGATTTCCCGGAATACCTATGTCAATATCATGTCCCAGTACAGGCCCTGTGGAACGGCTCACAATGTGCCCGCCCTGGCGCGGCCGGTTACCGGGGAGGCGTATGGAAAAGCTGTGGATGCAGCACTAAAAAATGGAATTTCCCGGATTGACAGGAAAATCATATAATCCTGTGAGTTGGGGGCGGTGCTATTCAAAAAACTTAATGATCAAGTTAAACAGACTGGATCAAGGAGGCAGCAATGAAAAAACAGGTTTTGGTTCCCGTAGCAGACGGTACAGAAGATCTTGAAGCCGTTGCTATTATTGACATTCTAAGAAGAGCAGGCGCCGAGGTAACCTTTGCCTCGGTGACAGACCAGATTGAGGTCAGGTGTTCCCAGGGGATAAAGATGTCAGCTGATGTACTGATCTCCCAGTGCCGGGACAGGGAATACGATCTGGTAGTCCTGCCCGGCGGATTTCCCGGCGTGGAGCATTTAAGGGATTCCGAGGTCCTTGTGGAAATTCTGAAGGCCCAGGATAAACAGAAAAAGCTTTTTGGCGCAATATGTGCTGCACCTGCAGTGGTCCTGGCCCACCATGGACTGCTTGACAACAGAAATGCCACCTGTCATCCAGGCGTTGCTGATAAGCTGGCAAAAAGGGATACCACCCAGGCAAAGGTGGTGGTGGACGGCAATTGTATAACAAGCAGAGGGGCAGGCACTGCTGTTGATTTTGCCCTTGTTCTGGTAGAAACCCTTTTTGGAAAGGAAAAACGGCAGACCGTGGCAACCGGTCTTGCCATGGTAAAGCAGTAACAGGATGTCAGCAGCCAGGTGATGTCTGTGGTCAGGCAGAAACAGGCCTGGCTGACCGCTGCAGGAAGAATGTCAGGCCTGCTTTGTCTGATTCTTATCCGTGGGTGTATTGTTGTTTTCAGAATCCTGTCTTTTTTCAAGGCTGGTTACTCTTCTTTCAAGTTCCAGAAGATAGGTTTCCATCATTTCAATGTATTCTGAAAAAGAATAGGTGATCCCCATTTCCAGCGATCTTTTCTCAAGCCTGGCCTTTAAATTCTTTTTGCTTTCCTGTTTTCGCTCTTCAAGTGTCGGCATGGAAACAGTCTCCTTTATTTTTTAAAAATAAATACTTCCCGGTGTTCTTGGAAAGGGAATGACATCCCTGATATTGGTGATGCCTGTCAGCAGCATGATCAGCCGCTCAAACCCCAGACCGAACCCTGAGTGGGGAACTGAGCCGTAACGCCGGGAATCCAGATACCACCAATAGGTATCCTTTGGAAGGTGCATGTCGTCCATGCGTTTGTCAAGGATGTCATAGCGCTCTTCCCGCTGGCTTCCTCCCAGGATTTCACCTATCCGGGGAACGAGGAGATCAACTGCGGCAACGGTTTCATTGTCATCATTGACTCGCATGTAAAAGGGCTTAATGCTTTTGGGATAATTGATTATAAAGACAGGCTGCTTAAAATAGGTTTCTGCAAGAAATCGTTCGTGCTCAGACTGGAGATCTGCTCCGTATTCCACTGGGTATTCAAATTTTTTACCGGACCGGCTGAGGATTTCAACGGCTTCATGGTAGGTTATTCTGCTGTAATCGGTATTTTTCAGGGTGTCGAGCAGGCTGGCAAGGGTTTTATCCACAAATTTGGTAAAAAGATCCAGATCTTCTGAGCAATTTTCCATTATATGAGCGGTCAGGTATTTGATAAGGGTTTCCCCGTGGTCCATGGTTTCATTAAGGTCGCAGAATGCCATCTCAGGTTCCAGCATCCAGAATTCTGCCACATGCCTGGATGTGTTGGAGTTCTCCGCCCGGAAAGCCGGACCAAAGGTGTAGACATCTCCCAGGGCCAGGGCAAACATTTCAGCTGAGAGCTGTCCTGATACGGTAAGATTGGCTTCCTGGCCAAAAAAATCCGCTTTAAAATCCATTTTCCCTTTTTCTGCCACAGACTGAGGGTCCAGGCTGGTCACCCGGAACATTTCACCGGCGCCTTCACAGTCAGACCCTGTGATAATCGGGGTATTCAGGTATTTAAATCCCCTTTCCCTGTAAAATTTATGTATGGCATAGCTCAGTTCCGACCGGATACGGAAACAAGCCCCGTATTTATTGGTTCTTGGCCGCAGATGGGCAATGGATCTCAGGAATTCGTCAGTGTGTCTTTTTTTCTGGAGGGGGTAGTCTTCAGGGGCTGTGCTTATGATGTCCACCTGTGCAGCCTGAATTTCGAGACTCTGGCCTTTTCCCGGGGAGGGGACAAGGCGGCCGGAAACGCACAGGGCTGATCCGGTTGTTATCCTCTCTATGTCTTTGTAATTGTCAAGACGCTTATCCGCAATGATCTGAATGCTTTTCAGGCAGGATCCGTCGTTAAGTTCAAGAAAGCAAAATTCTTTTGAGGATCTCCTGGTTCTTACCCATCCCCTGACTTTTACCTGATCTTCAGGAGAGTTGGCGGCAAGAAGTGTGTTGATTTTACCTGGTTTCATTTTTTTTCCTGTTGATACCATATGAATGGCTGATCAGGGAACCTGTCAATTGCTTTTTTGCAGATAAAAAGACCTGATGCAGCCCTTGGGTGTTTAAAAACAAAAAATTACATATTTCATTGACCAGGGCTTTTTATACCTGATGTTATCCTTGAATCATGCATAAAAATCTGATCATTCAATATACAATGATTAATACATTTATCATGGATAAAAACCAGTTTCAAGCCTGCCCTGCAGAGGGGGGCATTTTTGGAAAATACAGATCAAAGCGTGTTCCTTTGCCGGGTTCACTAAAGACTTTTATATACCCTTTGTGCTCTTGAACAATTCCAAGAACCACGGCCAGTCCAAGGCCTGTTCCTTCACCAGAGGATTTGGTTGTAAAATAGGGGGTCAAAGATGCGCGAAAGCAATTTGGGGGCTATGCCTGTACCGGTATCCTGAATTTTCAGATAAACAAAGGGACCCTGTTTTACATCAATCTCAGGCAGTTTTTCTATTTCTGAGATGTCAATGTCCTTGAGAAGGATGGACAGGGTGCCGCCGGAATTCTCCATGGCATACACGGCGTTTTTAAATAGATTCATGACAATCTGGTGGATCTGGGTGGGATCAGCCGCCACAAATGAATCCGTGGCAATATTTTTGTCGATGGTAATATTGGCGGGGACTGAGGCTTCAAGGAATTTTACAGCTTTTTTTACAATAAGACCGGGCTGTATGGGGACTTTTTGGGACCCCTTGTTTCTGCTGAAGGTTAGAATCTGCTGAATCAAATCAGCGGCTCTTTTAGCCCCGGTATCTATCTGGTCCAAATATTTTCCGGCTTTGTCCGGGGTTTCAATGTGTTTTGCCGCCAGGCTCAGATAGGCAAATATCCCCGATAAAATATTGTTGAAATCATGGGCAATGCCGCTGGCCAGTGTGCCGATGGCCTTCATTTTCTGGGACTGCCTTAATTGCTCTTCCAGCCGGGTGATTTCTGTGATGTCTCTTTTTACGGCAGCAAAGGCGGAAATTTCCTGTTTAACGTCCAGTATGGGAGTAATGCTCATGTCATAGAGGGTCAGGTCCCCGTTCTTATTTTTGTTGGTAATCTTACCCCGCCAGGTTTTTTTGTCGAGAATCCGGGTCCACATGTCCCTGTAAAACGCTGAATCATGGGTTTCACTTTTAAACACAGACGGGGTTTTGCCGACAAGGTCTGTGTCGGTATACCCGGTTTTTTGTTTAAGGGAAGGGTTGACGTATTGTATTATGCCACTGGGATCTGTAATTACAGACCTCGTTGCTCCTACAACCAGCCCTGATGCAGATGCCCAGCTGAGGCCGTTTACAGTGGCTTGACACACAAATTGGACATTTGATGGTTTGTAAAAATTGGACAATATGGCTTTAAATGCGTTTGTTGGCAAGATATAAATTAAAAATAAGTAAAAATATTTTGACAGGTGAAAAAATATCTGTTAATTATGTTCCATTCTGCTTTACGCTATCACTCACTGCCACGGATGGGTCAAGTCCGACAGACACAAAGTCACTGTTCGCCTTGAACCTCTTCAGCAACCCAGTCGTCGTGCAGCCAGGAACAATTCTGCCGAAAACTTACCAGCTTAAAAGCAATGACACCGATCGGTAAATCTTTAGTTGTGGAAGTAGGGTTATCACCTTTAAAATGATAACAGATTGTCCAAAAAATTTGCCTTTTACTCGGTTATCAAGTTTTTATGGAAGGGCCTGTTAAGAGCCCCCAGCGGTATTCAAAAAACTTGATGATCGAGTTTTAAGAGTCAAAAATGAAGAGGTCTGAAGCTCCCTTTTCAGGTCCGGAAAAAGTTCTGGAATACCTTGGGAGATACACCACAGCGTCGCCATCTCAAATTACCGTATTCAATCCATGGAAAATGGAAAAGTCACATTCACATGGAAAGATCGTTCTGATAACAATAAAACAAAAACAATGATACTTGAAGTAAATGAATTTATTCGCAGATTTTTGTTACATATTCTCCCCAAAAGATTTAAAAAAATCCGCTATTTTGGTTTCCTCTCTCCGAGATACAAAAAAGAGAATATCAGGATCATTCGGGAATTAATTGAAAAAAACGGTGAGGATTATACACCGCCTGTAAAGGAAACCATCGAAGAAATGATGTTTCGCCTGACCGGAAAAAATATCAACTGTTGCCCAAAATGCGGAAAAGGACGTATAATTAAATTAGTGAAACTAAAACGTGAGTATTATGATTATATTGTGCCACGAAGAAAAAAAGAGGTGTGCGATACATCATAAATCATATGTTGCAAAAATAAGAGTTGTTTTTTTAAATGGTATTCACCAGACCAGACAGGGAGAAGTACGTCCAAAAAACCGTATTTAAAAAAAATACCAAGCTGTCATATCATAAATTAAACCGGAATTTATTAAAATAGCCCATGCTTGACAAATATCTTCATATTCTGCTTTTTATTTCTACAA
>JAYEJJ010000254.1:0-10412 GCA_034660495.1 Thermodesulfobacteriota bacterium
CGGTTTCTACGCTTTGTCTTCCCCATCCCATTTCTCTTTCAGCTTTTCTTGCGCTGCCGCCGAAGTATTTTAATGTAATGTACGCCTGGTACTCACGTTTCTTGTACCCGCTCAGTCTCTTGGCAGCATCTTTTATCAATTCCTTATTTTCAGCATTCATTTCCGTTATTGGGTTTACCTCACAGTGGTTGAATTTGGCGGTGTTGACAAAAGGGAACTTGGGGTGAATGAATTGTTTCCCTGTAAAGTCAAATTCATAGATCTATTTTTGTTTTTCACCCTAAGGTCTATTTCTATAACACTGTTACGCCACCATTTGCAAATCCAAATTAACTTGAAACCGCATCTTAATCTACCAAGACTATGACTGTTACCAAAACATTTTTTATTTATCACCCTCCTTTTTCATTGCCAAAGAGATTTTCATCTGTTATTAGTAATCTTGTATTAACTTTGAGAGCAGAGCTTTTCCGCCATAAAAATAATGAAACAGCTTGATCATCTATTACTGATTATCATAGTTTAACAAATGAACAATAACACCGCATTCCAGTCCAAAGGGCAGGTAACCGGCATAGCCGAGAACAGGCATCTCAAAAATATGGACGGTCTGAACATAGGGAATGGTGTAAGTCCAGCGGGCCAGACTGTAAAAATTAAACATTTCCCAGAATATTCCGCAGCACAGAGCAGCCAGGGCACAGGCCGCCACACAGGTCAAATTTCCCTGGGCCAGAGTGCCAAAAGGATGGGGCAGCCTGCATATAAACGCATGACCGGTAATGATGAACAACGGAGCAATCCACACTGTAAAAAATAAAGGATCTGGAAAAAACCCGATCAAAGCCAGGCTCATGCAGCCCAGCCCCATTAGCAGACAGCCTGACGTTCTGCCTGTTATCCGGGGCATTTTTGGAAAATGCCGAAATCCCTGGTTTATAAGATCAAAACTTAAAAGAAAATATCTCATGCTTTCCACTGCCGGCAGCACCGTTGAAAAACTCAGGCTGGCCAGCAGAAAATAGGTCAGGGCCGGGTAAAGGCTGCCCGTATAATACCAGTCGGACACAAAGCGGTTCAGATATTCAAAGGTCCACCAGAAAATCGCTGATACTGGAAAAAGGATGAAAAACCGGCCGGGTGAAGCAGTAATGGGGCAGGAGCCAATCCTTTTAACAGTCAGAGCGTTGATCAGAAAAATAAGACTGATCCATAAAGGAAAAAATGTATGGGGCTGGAAACAGCTGAACCAGTCAAACCGCGTCCAGGCCAGAACCCAGAAAACAATAAGACTGACCAGTGCGAGCTTCCCCCACCAAGGCAGAGCACGGCTTTTTTTAATATTTAAACCAGATAATCTTGATGTGTACTGAACCGCTTTTAAAATAAAGGGCAGCACAGATACCAGAATAAACACAAAAATAAGTATAAACACCAAAAAAGAAAACGGGGCATGATCTGTGATCACAGGCACGGGAGGAAAAGCCAGATAAGGAGAAATATCTTTGCCTGCGGCCATAAGCCCTGCAGGCGGCAGACATACAATGAGGGCAAAAGGGACAGCCCTGGAAACAATTAATTTTTTACCAGCTGACGTCTTCACTGTTTGGATTCCAGTATCAGTGTGACCGGTCCCTGATTGATCAGAGATACATCCATATTGGCCTGAAATTCTCCTGTTTTTACGGGTATACCTGTATCAGCAGCCTTTTGGACAAAATAGCGGTAGAGCAAATCTGCTTGTTCAGGAGGCGCTGCATCTATGAATGAAGGGCGCCGCCCTTTGCGGCAGTTCCCAATCAGTGTGAACTGGGACACCACCAGAAGCTCCCCATGAACATCCAAAAGTGAGCGGTTCATTTTACCTGCTTCATCTCCAAACACCCTGAGATGAACGATTTTATCCACCAGATAGTCCGCATCTTTTTCACCATCCCCTGCGGCTATGCCCAGGAGCACCACAAGGCCTGCGCTGATACGCGATACAAGAGTATCATTCACACTCACCCGCGCTTTTTTTACCCGTTGTACAACAGCTTTCATCTCTTCCTTCCTTTAAATTCGGGGACACTTTACTTATTTTTTAAAATACCATATCTCGATGATCATGGGCCGGCCACAACAAAGAATGAAACGCCGCCAATGGCAATGCTTTGAAGAGTGTTTTTTATAAACGCCCATGCCTTGACAGGCACAACAAAGCATGAAAGCTGTTAGCTTTTAGCTGAGTACTGATGGCTGAAGGCTGATGGCTTTCATATAACCCACATGTCCTGACGGACACAACTAAGAATGAAACAGGAGAGAGCCGCCCCCAGCGGTTGCCTGTCAGGAACGAGAACGACGGATGACTTTTTGCCCTGCCAGGCTAAAAATCGGCAACCTGCGGCCACTGGTCCTCAAACTATTTGATTTTTTTAACGCCTGGCAGGCCAAAAAGTCTGATCTCCTTTGGTTCTCAATGTTCCTGACAGGCAACCGCTGGGAGCTCTTAATCGGCTGTTTCATATAAAAAAATATCAGGAAATTAACAAACCTGCAATTAAAAACCATATTTTTAAATATCAGAGTGATTTTCATGGATTTTTACAATTTTAAAATTAAAGAGAATTTTCATGAATATTCTGATATGATAAGGCCGGAAATAAACCAGTTGAAAATACAGCAATATGAATTAAAAAACTAAACTCAGGAGTGTTTATGGGTATTTTATCATCAAGTGTATCAATTTCAAGATATACAGTGGAAAAAAAGAAAACAGAAGATCAGCCAGATTCTGTTCAGGAAATTGTAAGAAACGGATTAAAAAAAAATGCCATCACCGGCATTGAAGATGATTATGAAAAAATTTCAATCGGCTGGATCCCCTATGAAAGTCCCTATGATCCGGATTTTGAAAAATTTTCTTTTGTTTTTGGTGAATATTTTATTTTTTCCCTTAGAATAGACAAAAAAAAAATACCGGCAAAAATCATTCAAAAACATACTGCCGTGGAAATAACAAAACGGTTAAAGGAAAGTGACAGGGAGTTTCTTTCAAAAAATGAAAAAACAGATATCAAAGACCAGGTTATTGAGCATCTCATGGGCAGAATTCCGTCCACACCTGATATATATGAGATTATCTGGGATTATGAACAGGCCCTGCTTTTCTTTTTCACAACACAGAAAGCAGCCAATGAAGAACTGGAAACCATTTTTTTTAAATCCTTTAAACAGAAACTGATCCGGTTGTTCCCCTTTACCCTGGTTGAAACCAGCCCCTCCTTTACAGACAGTGAAAGAGATCTTGCTGCAAACCTGAGCACAATTAAATTTTCGAGGTGATATATGCTTGATATTTCAATTTCTTATGATAAATATAAATTTCTCGGCAACGAATTTCTCACATGGCTGTGGTATGTGATTGAAACCCATATCAACATCTCAGAACTGATAGATAACAAGACTGAAACGATTGTCTTTGAAACAGGTAATTCAATTGTTCTTGAAAATTCTTTAGGAGATGACTCCACTGAAAAAATATCTATCAAGGGAGATGACGCAGGTCTTGAAGAAGGCGCCACAGCCCTTAAAAAAGGCGCAGTTGTAACGGATATCAACCTTGTTATGAAAATTGATGAAAATAAATTCCAATTCACAATCAAAGGTGAAAGCATGAATATCACAGGGCTTAAAACACCGTCTGCAGGAAAAATTGATAAAAATGACAATATTGAAGGGGCTTTGCTTGAAAAAGCCTATTTATGCAGCAGTGTATTCCAGATAATCGATCAATTGTTTATTGTGTTTATCAAAAAAAGAATCTCGCAAGACTGGAAGAACAGTGAACTGGTGAAAATAAGAAACTGGGTGAAATTATAAAACACTATGACTCGATCATCAAATTTTTTTAATGGCACCGCCCCCAACCGTTTCCTGATTGAATCTCAGGGTTAGCGAGTCCGGCAATTCATTGCCGATTTTCTATAAAAAAGAATTAAACATTTTATGTTAATAAAATGTTTATAAAAATCGAGTTTTAAACATTAAATTGAAAACGGTTCATAACCTGACAGTTTTAATCATGGATGTGACATGTAAAAGACATATTTAATATTTGATAAAATATTGTAAAAACAAATACTTGTATGAGTTATAAACATTTAAACATGTATTATTATATATTATTAAAAAAAATTAATTTAAAAATAAAATAAATATTAAATATACAGGATAAATCCAGGTTGTTTATCCTTGTACAAAATATCTTCGAAATGATATAATTATATATTTATTTGCGCGGAAGTGATAAGTCTTTTGATACAATAAACAAAAAGGTAAATAAATGAAATTTTCATGCGACCAGAAAAATATCTCTGAAGTGCTTTCCAAAATACAGGGAATTACCGGTAAAAAAACATCTCTTGCCATTACATCGGATGTTCTTTTAAAGGTTCAGGGGTCAACACTGTATATTACGGCAAATGATCTTGAAACCGTTTTTATGGGAGAGTATGAAGTAACTGCTGAATCTGAAGGCATTATTTCCATAAACTCACATAAATTTTATGAAATAACAAGAGACTATCCAGATCCTCTGATCCCTGTAAATGAAATAGAAGACAGATGGGTTGAAATAGGTAAAGATAATATCCTGTATCATTTATTTACATCGAATTGTGAAAATTTTCCCAAAACACCGATTATAGAAGATATTTCCTTTATTGAGGTGAATTCTCAGGTTTTTAAAAAATTAGTTACTTCAGCTTCCGTGATCGGATTTAAATCAGAAGAAAAAAGAAACTATGTAAAAGGCGCTCTGTTCGAAAAAATAGATGAAGAACAAGTCAAAAAAATAAGAATCGTTTCAACAGATTCAAGGCGGCTAAATTCGTTTGAAACTGAATTTGACGGAGATTTTACCTCTTTAGAAAACAATGTGCTGATTCCTAAAAAAGGAATTTCTGAAATAAATAAATTTTTAGACACTGAAAAAATCATAAAAATTAGCATAAAGGATAATCATTTTATTGTTAAAAAAGAAAAAGAAACATTAATGATAAAACTCCTTGAAGGAGAATTTCCCAAGTATGAACCAATTCTCAATACAGAATCTGCCAATTCCTTTGAAATTGACAAAAATCAGCTGCTCATGATTATGAAGCGCATGTCAATTCTGTCAAGCGATGATTATAAAACAGTTCTGTTTAATTTAAAATATGATAAACTGATTTTTACCATAACCAATCCTGAAATTGGCGAATCCAAGGAAGAAATTTCTGTTAATTATTCAGGTGATGAATTTGAAAGTGCCTTTAATCCTAAATATTTTATAGACGCGTTGAATCTTATTGAAGATGAAACTGTTGTTTTATATGTCAAGGATGGTAAAAGTCCCTGTATTATAAAGGGAATTGATAATGACAGCTTTGTCTGTGCCATAATGGCTATTTATATATAACCGCTGGGGGCGGCGGTGCTGTTCAAAAAACGTGATAACCAGTGAAAGCCGTCAGCCGCCGGTAATCAGCAGAAAAAAGTGTGCAATTGTTTACTGGAAAATGATAACTGAGTGCTGAGGGCTTTCATATAAAACGGCAATGCTCTGACGAGCGATTCTTATAAAAAAATTTAATAGAAAAATGGAAATATAATGACACATAATTCAGAATTAAATAACGATTATGGTGCTGATAATATTAAGATACTTGAAGGTCTGGAAGCGGTAAGAAAAAGACCTTCCATGTATATTGGAAATGTAGGTATTGAAGGCCTTCATCATCTTGTGTACGAGGTGGTGGATAATAGTATTGATGAAGCCATGGCAGGGTATTGTGATATCATAAAAATTATAATCCATCCCAATTCAAGTGTCAGTGTGGAGGACAACGGAAGGGGGATACCTGTTGGCATGCATGAAAAGGAAAACATGTCAGCAGCTGAAGTTGTTATGACAAAACTTCATGCCGGCGGTAAATTTGACAAGGATTCCTATAAAGTTTCAGGGGGACTTCATGGTGTGGGTATATCTGTTGTCAATGCCCTTTCTGAAACACTTGAAATGGAAATATACAAGGACGGCAAAGTTTATTATCAGAGATATTCAAGAGGGGCTAAGCAGTGCGAATTAACCGTAAAGGGAAATACAGATAAAAACGGCACGAAAATAGTATTTGTTCCTGATTTTGAGATAATGAACGAAAATGAATTTGATTACGAAAAATTGTCCCGGAGGATGAGGGAACTGGCTTTTCTCAACAGGGGGCTTCGCATTGTCATAGAAGATGAAAGGTCTGCTGATAAAAATGAATTTTTTTATGAAGGCGGGCTTCGGTCCTATGTTGAATACCTTAACCGGAATTCAACGCCCCTGCATGAACCCATATATTTTGAGGGGTATAAAAATGAAGTGCAGGTGGATCTTGCCATTCAGTACAATGATACGTTCAAGGAAAAGCTGTATTCCTTTGCAAACAATATCAATACCATAGAAGGCGGTTTCCATGTTTCCGGATTAAAGGGCGCCCTGACCCGTACCCTTAACACCTATGCCGCTTCAGGCCATCTGCCCAAAAACAAACAGAATATTAAAATAAGCGGCGATGATGTCAGGGAAGGCTTAACCGCTATTATCAGTATAAAAATAATGGAACCCCAGTTTGAAGGACAGACCAAAACAAAGCTGGGGAACAGCGAAGTCAAGGGAATAGTTGAATCTCTGGTTAATGAACATCTTACATATTTTTTGGAAGAAAACCCTTCTGTTGCCAAAAAAATAATTTTAAAGGCTGTGGATGCGGCCAGGGCAAGGGATGCAGCAAAACGGGCCAGGGAACTGGCCAGGAAAAAGGGAACCCTTCTTGATTCTACCCTGCCTGGAAAGCTTGCCGAGTGTCAGTATGCAGATCCCAAGGAAAGAGAATTGTTTATTGTGGAGGGAGATTCTGCCGGAGGCAGTGCAAAACAGGGCAGGGACAGGAGATTTCAGGCGATTCTTCCCCTTAAGGGTAAAATCCTCAATGTGGAAAAGGCAAGATTTGACAAAATACTCCGCAGTGAAGAAATAAAGAATATTTTTACTGTACTGGGAACCGGCGCCGGCCAGGAAGAGTTTAATATTGAAAAGATACGGTATCACAAAGTCGTTATCATGACCGATGCCGATGTGGACGGATCGCACATCAGAACCCTGCTGCTGACCTTTTTTTACAGGCAGATGCCGGATTTGATAAACAAGGGGTATCTTTATATTGCCCAGCCCCCGCTGTACAGAATAGGCAAGGGAAAAAGCGGCATCTATCTTAAAGACGAGGCGGAATACAGAGATTATATGGTAAAACGGGTGTGTGAACAAAAAGACGTGTATTATTCTGAACAGAAAATTCTCATAGACAATGATCAGCTTTTTGTTTTTCTTAAGGACATGTCCGCCTATTTCAATGCCTTTGAGCGCCTTCAACTCAGGGAATTTGATATGGATCTTCTCTTTCTTCTGATGAGTGAAGATGTCCGCAATAAATTTTTCCTGGAAAACCGAGAAAAAATGGAATCACTGAAACAGATTCTCCACACCCATGGGTACAGAACCGGTGACATTGAATATGATGAAACACTTAATATTTATGAAATGGACGTTCTAGCCGATGAAGACTATAAAAAAGTGCTGTTAAGGGTTGGAAAAGGGCTTATTGCCACCCGGGACTATAAAACCATGCTGAAAAAAGAAGAAAAAACAGATAATATATGCAAGCCGCCTTTTTTTGTGTATAACACCGGGACCAGTGAAAACGAACTTTTTTTTGATGATAAATTGAGTTTGTTCAGATATTTGATGAAAGAGTCAAAAAAGAGCATCAGTATTCAGAGGTATAAGGGCCTTGGTGAAATGAATCCGGATCAGCTGTGGGAAACCACAATGGATCCGGAAAAGCGGATGATGTTTCAGGTGTCTATTGATGATGCAGAAAAGGCGGATGAGATATTTACCCTTCTCATGGGAGAAGAGGTCGAGCCCAGGAGAAATTTTATCCAGACCAATGCCCTTGAAGTCTCTTCTCTGGATTATTAGATAAAATCAAAAGTTTAATCAGGTCTTCCAAACACGGGATTTTCGTTCAGACACTGGGTAGGTTAAGGTTAAGGCAGTAAGGGAAAACAGGGTCAGGTTTTCAGGTATGACCCTGTTTTTTCCCTTATTTTTTTCTACCTGTTTTAATGTGTTTCAAGGCAGCAGTTAAAACAAGTTTTTAAGATTTTTTTCTTGTTTCTTGTGGTAATTATTCATGTTCAATCATTTCAAGGGCTTCAGAAATGATTCTGTCCCTGGTAAATCCGTATTCAGCCAGGACTTTCCCGCCAGGCGCTGATGTGCCGAAACTATCAATGCTGATAATTTTTCCATTGTCTCCTGTATATTTTTCCCATCCCATGGAGATACCTGCTTCAACAGCAATGCGTTTTTTTATATTAAATGGCAGCATTCTTTTTTTATAGGAGGGAGAGGCCTTTTCAAATAATTCCCACGACGGCATGCTCAGCACCCTGGCGTGAATGCCTTTTTGTTCAAGTTCTGCCGCAGCATCCGCACAGATATGAACTTCTGAACCCGAGGCAATCAAAATAATATCAGGTTTATTTTCAGTTTTGTTTAGAATATAGGCGCCGTATTTTAAACTGCCGTCTGTATGGGTATGGTCCAGAACGGGAAGCTTCTGCCGGCTGAAAATAAGTGCTGTGGGTGAATCAAGGGTTTTCATGGCCTGCTGCCAGGCATCAGCCGTTTCCACTGCATCTGCCGGTCTGACAACATTAAGGCCTGGAATGGCTCTTAAGGAAGCCAGGTGCTCTACAGGCTGGTGGGTCGGTCCGTCTTCGCCTACGGCAACACTGTCATGGGTAAACACATAGATAATGGGCAGTTTCATCAGGGAAGCAACCCTGATGGCCGGCCGCATATAGTCGGCAAACACCAGAAATGTTCCGCCAAAGGGTCTAACCCCGCTGTGGAGATACATCCCTGACATAATGGATGCCATGGCGTGTTCTCGGACCCCGAACCTTATATTGGTGTTTATGTATGCATTTTTCTGAAAGTCCGCTGATGTTTCCATATAGGTTTTATTGGAAGGGGCCAGATCTGCTGATCCGCCCATTAAAAAGGGCAGATTTTTTGCAATCTGATTGAGCACTTTTCCGGAAGCTGCCCTTGTAGCAACAGGGGGGTCTGACGGCTTAAATTCAGGGATTTCAGAGTCCCAGCCCTTGGTTAGAAAACCGCTGATGGCATCGATAAACTGATCTGCTTTTTCAGGAAATTCATTTTTATACTCCTGGAAAATTTTCTGCCATTCCTCTTCCATCTGTATGCCGGTATCAACTGCCTGTCTGCATGTTTCAAGCACCTTTTCCGGAACATAAAAGTCTTTGTTTTCCGGAAAATTAAAAAACTTTTTAACTGCTTTGACCTCATCCGGGCCCAGGGGGGCGCCATGGGCATCGGCACTGTCCTGTTTGGCGGGACTTCCATAAGCTATATGGGTGGTCAGTTTTATCAGGGTGGGTTTTTCTGTTTCGTTTTGACCGGCTTTAATGGATGATTTTATTTTTTCAATATCGTTTCCGTCATCTACTTCCACCACATGCCAGTTCATGGCTTCAAATCTGGCTTTCACATCTTCAGTAAAAGTGATGTCTGTTTTTCCTTCAATGGAAATATCATTGTCATCGTAAAAAAGAATCAGTTTTCCAAGACCCAGGTGGCCGGCAAGGGATACGGCTTCGTTTGTGACGCCTTCCATGATGTCACCGTCACCGCACATGGCATAGGTGTAGTGATTGATCAACTCGTTTCCGGGCTCATTAAAACGGGCAGCCATGTGTCTTTCCGCCATGGCCATGCCCACTGCATTGGCAACACCCTGGCCTAAGGGTCCTGTGGTTGTTTCAACACCGGGGGTCTGTCCGTATTCAGGGTGGCCGGGGGTTCTGCTTTTCCATTGTCTGAAGGATTTAAGATCATCAAGGGTTAATCCGTATCCGTTCAAATACAGCAGGCTGTATAAAAGCATGGATGCATGACCGCCTGACAGGACAAAGCGGTCCCTGTCTATCCATGCCGGATTTTTCGGGTTATGCCTGAGAAAATGCTTCCACAGAACAAAGCCAGCCGGAGCCAGTCCCATGGGAGCTCCGGGATGTCCTGAATTTGCCTTTTCTATGGCATCTATTGAAAGGATTCTGATGGTGTTGATACATTGCTGATCAAGTTCATTGTCGGCAGCAGCCATTTTTTTCTCCATAATTTTTTATTAGTCTCCTTTAAGGTTAAAACCCCCGCCTTTTAGGCGGGTAGCTTTAGCTATGATCTTTGCGTGCTCGTGCTCGTGAACGTAAACGTCTTTTGTCGTTAATACTGCTTTTTCCGCAACCTT
>JAYEJJ010000255.1:0-7616 GCA_034660495.1 Thermodesulfobacteriota bacterium
CTTTTTGGAGTGATGGATATTTTTGTTGCTCAATCGGAAATGCTTCCATTGATGCCGTAAGGAAATATATTGAATCTCAGGGTTAGCGAGTCCGGCAATTCATCCCCTGAGCTAAAGACTCAGGGGCTTTCTTGCCGGTTTTCTATAAAAAAATAAGGGTCGAGCTTGAGAGCTGGCTAAGGGAAAATCTTGCAGATGCATGTGATAAAGCTGATCTATACAAAAAAAATCAGGAAAAAATCAGGAAGATGGAAGCAAATATAAAGACGCTTCTGGAACTGAACTATATTACAGGCTCTCTTGGGCTGTCCGATGCTGATTATGAAAAAGGCCTGGCCAATATAGGCAAAAAAGCAGAATGGCTTAAACAGAAACAGATAAAAGGTCTTTCTATTTGTGTGGGGTCAAATTTTCGTGTATATGACAGGCACTTTTTTGTTTTACCCCATGATTTCAGCAAAAAGGATATGGAAAGATTTCTCAAAGAAAATTTAGGTCGCGACGGCTTTTTCAGGGTGCCCTCAATGGAAGTTCAGGAAAAAGAGCTGGAAATTAAGATGCGGAATCTTTTGGGGAACCAAAAGATATACCGCCAGTCTTTTATTGATTCTGAATCATATATTCAGGGACTTAATACACTGCTTTCCTGTTCAGAACCGCTTAAACAATTTGATTTGAGTGATTTTAGCATTTACATTGCAGACAGATTTGACATCAGCGATTCAGGCAGTTTCTATATCGAGTACAATGCCACACCAGAAAAAATCATACACTTTTTTCTTGTAAACAGAGAGAAGGCCGTTAAAAAAGCAGAAAAATATTCAAAAATGGTGAAAAAGATCCGGAAATTGGAAAAAGAGCTGTGCCAGCAGATTGGATTTAAAAGGATAGTCCAAAGTGTTTACGTTTCACTGGAGCAGTATAATGCGTGTTTAAATAAACTTCTTAATTTTCATTGTGCTGGAAAATTAAAAGAAGAGGGTGCCAACAATGTCACTTTGTTTGTTTCTGATGATTATAAAATAAGTCCTTACGGGGATATCTATATCTACTGAAATTTTGAACTGGAATCTCTGAATAATTTGGCGTTAAAAAATCAAGCTGTTTGAGGACCGCAGGCTGAAGTGATCAACGGGGTCGGGCTTCGGTTATTACGCTTTTGACAAAGGTCTCTGTTTAAAGGCAAATTTAAACAAAAGCGCAATAACCGAAGCCTGACCCCGTTTTCTGACGTTTTCGAGAAATCAGATATAAAAACTTGATGATCGAGTTTCAAATGAAATAAATAAGTAAAGTGTCCCCGTATTTAAAAGTGCCCCCGTATTGAAAAACCGTAAAAACCGGAGCCTGACCCCACTTTTATGACCCCACTTTTAAAGCTTTGTTCTGTATGGCCGGACCATCAAAATTTTTTATTTTTTGATGATGCAGGGTTGTTTAAACGATGTTGTTCTGGTATAGATGCTGGGAAAATTTGATAACAGCACATGATACACCAACCTCTTCTGAAAAAAAGGTATGTGTTGATTTTAATTGAAACGGGGTTATTGATTAGATTATTAGATTAGGATATTATAGGACAGGGGAGTATGAGTGTTTGATATGTTACTGCCATTTTCATTGATGGTACAGAAAAAAACGCTGTTAAGGGAGTTTGTAACAAGGGAGATCAAGGGACGGTTTGCCGGAACAGCAGGGGGAATTCTGTGGACGGTCATGTCTCCCCTGGCCACCATTGTTTCTTATTTCTTTGTGTTTTCCCTGGTATTGAGGATCAATGTCACCATTGAAGAAACGGGGACGGATAAGTTTGCCGCTTTTTTTCTCACGGGCTTTTTCCCCTGGCTCATGTTTGCCGACAGTCTTTCAAAATCCGTTTCCGTGCTCTTAAGTGAAGCATCTCTGATCACCAAGGTGGTGTTTCCTGTTGAGCTGCTGCCCATGAGTGTGGTGATATCCACCTTTGCTGTCAACGGCATCGGCTTTGGTCTGGTACTGATCTACCTTGTTTTTACGGGGCATTTCAGCTGGTTCTGGGCGTATCTTCCTGTCTTCCTTGCCATTGAACTGCTGTTTGCCCTGGGATTATCATTTTTTCTGTCTGCTCTGAATGTGTTTTTAAGGGATACCGGTGAGATGCTGGGCATTGTGATGATGCTCTGGTTTTTCAGCACCCCGGTGATTTACCCCTGTTCTATGGTGCCCGCAGAAGTCAGTTTTCTCATTGATTACAATCCCATGGCGTTGTTTGTGAACACATTCAGGGATGCGGTCCTCATGCACCAGGTAAGCCTTATGTCGATACTGGTTCTGTTTATTCTTTCACTGATCTCCTACAGCGCAGGGTTCTGGTTTTTTAAAAAGGCCAAACCTGCTTTTGGAGATGTATTGTAATTCCCGGGGGTAAAGATTTGAGCAATTATAGATCATAGCAGGCGAATTGATACGCTTCTTCCCCTTGAGGTGGTATCAAGTCGTTTGAGAAGAACTATAGAGGATCGAAGCCTGACCCCTTAATAAAAACCAGAACAACCGGAGCCTGACCCCTTATGCTTGAAGAACAACCGGAGCCTGACCCCTTATGCTTGAAGAAAATAAGCTTGTCCCCTATTCGGTATCAGAAATTCCCAGGGGCACCTATTTGATATTTGCCCCCCATCCCGATGATGAAACCTTTGGCATGGGCGGGACCATTGCCCTGGCCGTCAGCGCACAGATTGATGTGGATGTGGTGTTTGTAACAAACGGGGGCAGGGGCGGAGATCCAGACACCAGGGTTCGGGAATCAAAAAAAGCAGCAGGCATTCTTGGCATCAGAAATCTGTTTTATCTGAATCTTCCTGACCGGCAGGTTCACAATACCTGGTTTCCCGAAGACCAGATCACAGATATCATCAATACGTCCGATCCCTTAACCATTTTTCTGCCTTCCTTTCAGGAGTTTCATCCTGACCACCGGGCGGTCAACCACAAGGTCCTTTGTTTTCTCAATAAAAAGCGCCTGGGATTTGATCTGTGGTTCTATGAGATCAACCGCCAGGGGGAGGTCAACCGGCTTATTGATATCTCGTCCGTGGTGGAGAAAAAGGAAGAGGCCGTGGTGTGTTATAAAAGTCAGCTGGATCAGCTTGACTATCAGTCCCTTTCCCTTTGCCTGAATTTTTCCAGGAGCATTACTCTGGACAGACAGATCATGTATGCTGAAGGCTTCTGGCAGCATGATCCGGATTCGAACATGACACCTGATGTTCTGTATTTTAATAAAATCAATGCGTACCGTACCTGCAGAAGTTTTTTCATGCATCAGTCAAATCCCTTTGGCAGGATTTTAAGAGATCACAAAAAACTGGTTAAAGCGCTGTGGGTGCAGATGAAAGAGTCAAAAGCCCTTTCCTGGGCGATTGCAAAGGGGTTTAATGAAAAAGTTCAGGAAATAGAAACATTAAGATCACAGCTCAGCCAGTCCAAAGAAAAGATAAAACGCTTAAGTGATGAATTGTCAGATATCTTTCATTCAAGGGCCCACAAGGCCGCGTTTCAGTATATAAGAATTGCTGCCCGCCTTAAGTCTCTGGTTTTTCAGTGCCGCTGTTTTCCATTGATAAAAAAAAAAATGCTGATTTGTTCGATTTTTTTGAAAAAAAAAAGAAAATATGCTGACAGACAAAAGGTAGCACCCCTCAGTGTTTCGGAAAAATCAGAAGATCCGGAAAAATCAGAAAATTTGACCCGGCCCTCCCCTCTGCTCTATCTCCCGGACAATTATATGCCGGCGGTCCGGGTTGTTTTTGAGGATTCGTGTGAAAAGCCCATGTCTGATTTTTCCATGTCAGCGGAGAATGCAGGCCTTTTTATGGAAACCCCGTTTTTTCTTGACATGAATGCCCCTGTGGTTTTCAGACTTCAATCGGACATGGAGTGCTTTAACGGAATAAAGCTTCTTGCTGCGGCCTGTCAAAGAATCAATCCCGGGGTGATTATCCTTAATCTCTACGAAGATCACCAGAATACGGGATTCCTCGAAAATAATACAGATTTTCCTGATTCTGATGGCAGGGATGGTCATGACAATATTCTGGATTCCGTTTTAAATCAATCAGCTCTGAGAACCACCAGGATTCAGGCGCCTGAGCTCATAGACAACCGTTTTGTTTTATTTGCATTTGATTCGGTAACCTATGCACAGGACAGGCCGTTTTTGATTACCCTGGAAATTGAAAATGGCCGGGAAGAAGAGCGACCCGGGTTCTGGATGTATCAGCCTGCCGGTACACAGGGCAGGCAGGTGTATGAAAAATGGATAGAGAAAACCGAGGCTGAAACACGTGCCGGTTCTGAAGAAACAGCAGGTTTAATTGAAAATTTTTCTTATCAGCCTGATTTTTCAGTGCTTCTGCCCATAAATTCCCATGATCCGGCAGAAGCTGTTGACTGCCTGTATGCCACCATCAAATCCCTGATGGACCAGGTCTATCCGTTCTGGCGGCTGGCTGTTCTTCTGGATGACAGTATCGATGAACACACTATTTCCCGGATAAAACAATACACTGAAAATGAAACCCGCATCATTTTGTATACAGAAATTCAGCCATCTGCATTTGCTTTGTCAATGAACCAGGCAATTGACAGTGCTGACCAGGAATTTGTTCTGACAGTGGACTGCGGGGATGTCCTGGCAGACCATGCCCTGTATGAAGCCGCATCACTGCTTAATCAGAACCGGGAAATGGATATCCTGTACAGTGACGAGGACAAAATGTCCTTAACCAGCCGGAGAAAGGATCCCTTTTTCAAGCCGGACTGGTCTCCTGATCTGCTTTTGTCGTGCATGTATATGGGATCTTTTTTTATTTTAAGAAAAAATCTTTTAAAAGATATTGGTGGATTTGATCAGAATTTTATCGTCTGCCGGGACTATGATCTTGCCTTGAAATGCACAGAACGAACCGCCAGAATTGCCCATATTGCCAAAATTTTATACCACAGGCGGGATGTGGGAAGAATATCAGCCCACCTGACCCATTCGGGCAGCTTTGCCAAAGACTGCGCAGAAAAGGCTTTAGCCCTTGCCCTTGACAGGC
Source organism: Thermodesulfobacteriota bacterium (assembly GCA_034660495.1). Classification (GTDB taxonomy): domain Bacteria; phylum Desulfobacterota; class Desulfobacteria; order Desulfobacterales; family Desulfobacteraceae; genus DATFJZ01. Next base: position 5,082 of record JAYEJJ010000255.1, read on the forward strand.
GGGGAATCGACGGATATATCCACCAGGGGCGGACTGGAAAATCCTTTCAAGTGAAACGGCGGATCAGGGAACAAAAGCGTATCAGCATTATTATACCTTTCAGGGATGATCCCGAGGTGCTTGAAGCCTGTGTGGAAAGTGTTCTGGAAAAAACAGAGTACCCGTCCTATGAGATCATATGTGTGAACAATCAGAGCGTAAAGAAAAAAACTTTTTCCCTGATGGAAATCCTTAAACAGATTCCCGGGGTTTTTGTGATCCACTATGACAGTACGTTCAACTATTCAGCCATTAATAATTTTGCAGCCCTGAGGGCAAAGGGAGATGTGTTTGTCTTTTTAAATTCAGATACCGAGGTGATATCCCCGGGCTGGCTGTCTGCCATGCTGGAGCACGGTGTGCGAGAGGAGGTCGGCGCTGTAGGGGCCAGATTGTACTATATCAATGACTCCATCCAGCATGCCGGTATTGTCCTTGGGATTTCAGGGGTTGCCGGGCATGCATTCAAGCACGTCAGCAGGTGGGATACAGATTATTATCATGGTTTTCCTTTGATGATAAGAAATGTCAGTGCCGTTACCGGTGCCTGTATGATGGTGCGCCGTGAGGTTTTTGAAGCGCTTGGCGGTTTTGATGAATCAGATTTCAAGATCAGTTACAATGATATTGATTTCTGTTTGACAGCCAGGCAAAAGGGGTATGAAATTATTTATACGCCGTTTGCTGAATTATACCATTATGAATCCTACAGCCGGGGGTATTCCCTGGACAGGGCCACTGCAGAAAAAATGGTTGAAAAATGGCAGGTCACTGTAAAAAAAGATCCCTATTATAATTCCAATTTAACTCTGACCAGAGAAGACTGGGCTCTTATCCAGGACTAAACAGGTAAAAATTTGTGATGACAAGACAAGCAGAAAAGCAGTTAAGGGAGATTCGTTGTGCTGTTGTGATCCGGACAAAGGACAGGCCAAGGCACCTTTTACAGGCATTGAAAAGCGTTCAGGGTCAGATCAGAAAACCCGACGAGGTGGTTGTGGTCAATGACGGGGGGAGCTCTGTTGTTGATGTGCTGTCAGAATTTGAGGACCTTCTCATTATACCTGTGGTCCACAGGGAAAGCCTTGGCCGGGCAGAAGCCGGTAATGCCGGTGTAAATGCATCTACCGCAGATGCTGTATGCTTTCTGGATGATGATGACCGGTTTTTTCCGGATCATCTTCAGCGTCTTGAGTTGTGCATGCTCAGATTTGACGCAAAAGTGGCCTATTCAGGCAGCCGCATGGTGAGACAAGACCTTCTCGGGGAAGATGAACCTGAACAGCGGTTTTTTGCAGGAGAGTTCAATGATCCCTTTGATCCGGACCGGCTTTTGTTTGAAAATTATATTCCACTGAATACCCTGATGATAGACCGCCTTCTTTTTATTGAGGTGGGCGGCTTTGATCCTTCATTTGATCTGTTTGAAGACTGGGATTTACTTCTGCGCCTGTCTTTGAAAACCCGGTTTTATCATCTGGATCGGGTGACGTCAGAGTATGCGATATGGGGGGAATCTCAGCAGATTACCCTGGCAAGCAGAACTGATGAATGGCGGACCGCCTATGAGAAATTTTTTTCCAGGAATTTTTTACCTGTAAAAGACCATGAAAAAGTAGTTATTATGGCAGACTACTGGATGCTGAGTCAGCAGAGACGGTCCATAATACAATCCCAGGAAGAAAGAATAAAAGGACTGGAAAAAGAGCTGAACCGGTTAAATGACCTGCACAGAACCCTTTTAGACGATAAGTCTGCCTATGAAACCGAACGACAGATCCAGGAAGAAAAAATAAGCGCCCTTTTAGAGGATAAGTCTGCCCATGAGACGGAACGACAGATCCAGGAAGAAAAAATAAGCGCCCTGCACACAGAAATTGAACATCTCAATACCTGCATCGGGCAGATGAAGCAGAGGATCAACGACCTGAACCAGTCGGTACCCATAACTCTTTCCAACCATGACATAATGAACTGGCTGCTGCACTGCAGACCTGGAAATGAAATACTGCCGGACGATCCAGTTGTGAAAGAGTATAATCGGCTTGCCGCCTGGGTTAAAGACCAGGCAGAAACCCAGCACAGAACAGCTGTGTCTGCCGGTGATCTTTTCAGGCATTTAAAAACAGGATTGTCTGATCTTAAGGACCAGACCTCTTTTCTTCTGAATCAGCTGCACCGGTCAAAAATGAAAAAAATCTGGCGGGGCATTCCCATTCCCCAGGTCACAGAGATTCTGGATAAAATCCAAAGTCTTTGCCGCCTTCCTGAGCCTGACAGCGGGCAGACTTTTTTCCCTGAGTCTTTTCTTTTGTCTTTAAAAAAATCTGACGTCCAGGCGCATATAAACCAACAGGAACATGTAAACCAACAGGTGTGTGAGGACTTTATCCCTGTTTTTGAAGCCGCAGCAGGCAGCGGGGAAAAGTCTTTTGTCTTTGCCAATGTTTCCAATACGCCTTATGTTCATCCTTTTGCTCTGACTTCTGAAAAAAT
>JAYEJJ010000255.1:7716-10365 GCA_034660495.1 Thermodesulfobacteriota bacterium
AACAGGTGTGTGAGGACTTTATCCCTGTTTTTGAAGCCGCAGCAGGCAGCGGGGAAAAGTCTTTTGTCTTTGCCAATGTTTCCAATACGCCTTATGTTCATCCTTTTGCTCTGACTTCTGAAAAAATACTGTGTTTTCGCCTGTACTGCGATAGAAATAATTTTTTCTGCCTGAAGTTCAGAACAGCGACTTATATCCGTATCAACACCTGCGAGATCTGTGTGGACATCTTTCAGGAAGATCCAGACAGGGATGATGTCAGGGCAGAAGCACCAGGTTTTGAGCCTGGGCCCATCCGCAGTTGTAGATTCAATGCCCTTGAGGCCATGGACAACCAGTATTATTCAGTTCTCTTTCCCTCTGTTACCGATTCAGGGGGAAAGCAGTTCAGAATAGCGATTTATTCTCCAGACGCCAGTTATGACAACCATATCGCCCTCTGGTGCCGAAAGCTGGATGAGCCGCCTTTTACCCCGACAGATCATGAAGATCCGCTTCTCTGTCCGCCTGTGCCCTGCCAGGATCCAATAATTACCAGTCTGATCTGGGATGTCCCTTTGCCAGGGATGGTTACAGCCGCCAGAGGAAAGGCAGACCACATTTTTTTCATGCACCATGATCCAAAGCCCGGTATGTCCTGGACTCATGCAGCAGCCGTACTTATGAGGCTGAACCGCAGCGCAATGGCGGCCAGCCGTTCCATTGCTGTTGAAATATGGGGCATTCCCGATCCCGAGGTTCAGGCATACTGCCACCAGAACCACATTGTCTATCATGTACTGGAAAAAGAAGACCATCATGAAAATCAGGTGCTGCCCCGTTTCCTGGAACAGGCTGGAAAAGCTGATGCAGAAAAGCTGATCTGGTTCTCCTCTACCGATTTTGTTCCTCAAAAAGATTTCCTGGAAAATGCGGAAGCGTTTTTCAGGGAACAACCGGATACCGGACTTCTCTTCTTTCTGGTAAAAGATTGCAGCAACAGGGTTTTACACGCCTTTGGGCAGACCACCTGTGAAGGGTGTGTGGATCTGTTTCCCTGGGATATGCCGGCAGATCATCCGTCCCTGGGCTGTGTCAGGCAGATTGACGGGGCAGGGTTCCCCTGGTTTGCCATGCGCTCAGATCTTCCCTGTGCCGGCGACCCTGAAGATATGATGGATATGGTGCTCAATGCCTATGAAACAGAGGTTTACCAGGTGACAGAGTGGATATGGCGGCTCAAGGTCCAGGGGATTTCAACCGTGTTTGATGCCGGGGTTTCCTTTTTCGGGGAAACGGCTGGTTTCGGGGAAACACCTGGGCTGCCGGCTTTTGAGGATGCCCTGCACAGGGACAGGCAGGTATTTCTGACCCGCTGGGATCCCTGTCTGATTTCTCTTCCCAATGTGTCCAGCACCAGGTCTGCCCTTTTAAATCCCGGGAAAAAACAGAGGGCGTTAGTGGTTGATTTAACCCTGCCGACTTTTGACGAGGATTCAGGATCCCTGCGCATGTTTGAGTTGCTGGGGCTTCTCGTTCAGATGGGTCTGCAGGTGACTTTTGTTCCGGACAACCGGGACAATTCGCCAAAATACCGCCGCCCCCTTGAACTTATGGGGATAGAAGTCTTTACCGGCGAGTATACCCTCAGCCATGCCCTTGAAGGCCTGGAGTATGATATGATTATCCTGTCCAGGGTGAATATTGCCCACCGCTACATGAATCAGGTCCGTCTGATCAACCCGGGAGCACGGATTTACTATGACACCGTTGATATCCACTATGTAAGAGAATTAAGGCAGGCGGAAATTGAGCACAATGACCAGCTCAGAAAAAATGCCCTGAACACAAAAAAAATGGAACTGGCTGCCTGTATCATGGCAGATGTGGTGTTTACCGTGACCACGGCAGACAAACACCATCTCCATAAAGAGCTGCCTTTTCTTTCCTGTTTTGTGCTGCCCAATATCTATAAGGAGATGCCCATTCCCATGTCCTGGGAAAATACTGAAGGCCTTGTCTTTATCGGTAACTACAACCACCAGCCCAATGAGGACGCGGTCTATTATTTTGTTGAAAAGGTGTTTCCTTTGGTTCAAAAGCATATTCCTGAAATTAAACTCTACCTCATCGGCAGCAATATGAAAAATGAAATGAAAGCCCTTGCATCAGACACCATTAAAGTGCTCGGCTGGGTGGAAAAGGTGGAGCCTGAGCTTGCAAAGCGCAGGGTGATGGTGTCAAGTCTCAGGTACGGTGCCGGAATGAAGGGCAAGATCGGACAGGCCATGTCTCTGGGGCTTCCGGTAGTGTCAACCCGTATTGGTGCTGAAGGCATGGGGCTTGAGGATGAAAAAACCGTTCTTGTGGCTGATGAGCCTGAGTTTTTTGCTGAAAAAGTGTGCCGGTTGTATACAGATAAAGCGCTGTGGGAAAACATTTCCTTGAATGCGAAAAATTTTATTTTCAGCCGTTACGGAAGGGAATCGGTAAAACAGAAATTGGAGGATTTTATAGCAAAAGATGTGAAATCGCCACTTTACACTCGGTTATCAAGTTTTTATGGAAGGGCCGATTAAAAGCCCCCAGCGGTTGCCTGTCAGGAACATTGAGAACCAAAGGAGATCAGACTTTTTCCCTGCCAGGCGTTAAGAAAATCAAGCTGTTTGA
>JAYEJJ010000256.1:0-4813 GCA_034660495.1 Thermodesulfobacteriota bacterium
GTTACGTCTAAGTTACTTAGACGTAACTTGTATAACCAACTGTTATTATTAAATATTTGAACAAATTGGCACAATTTTTAACCTGCTGTTTTTATTGACAATATTCACAACTGGTAAAGATGGGTTAAAAGCTGCCTCAGATCAGTACGGATTTGGCTTTGCCTAAGAAGATTTCTCAAAAGTGCATAGGGACTGTCGAAGAGCTTTTTGCCGATAGCACCCAGAAAGTGATAATGACAAACAAAATCCGAGATGCCTTTTTTCACGAGAAAGGCTGCGGCGTTTTTACCGGGATTTCCTAAATCCCTGACAACTCCTATCGGATAACCGAAAAGATCAATCGTTTTCTCGATAAAAGGCTTGATGTTTTCCTCAGACTCAGATTCAATCTTGCCTGCACAAAGCACCCAGTTTCTGAATCCATCCATGCAGACAAACAATCCTCCTTTACCGTGTTCGCTGGCAGCGTCTATGTGCAATGGATAACCATGCTCTTGAATGGCAGCCTTTAGATGAGGAAAACGAACTAAATGCAGGGCTTCAAGATAAATTAAAAAATAATTGCACAGATTACTCACACTCCCAGTGCTTAGCTTGATTGAACGTTTCTGGAAAAGTTCTCCGCAAATTTCCTCACGCTGCTTTTTCTTTAAATAGCGCAATAGACCCACTTGCACGATTAGATCATAGCCAAGCGTTGGCGTAGCCGGACGATCCGAGCCAAAGCTTTGGATTTTATCAGAGAATGAGATGGGGATACGGAACATTTTTTTTGAAGCTCCACAGCCTCAAATACACCAGCAGCATATGTGAATACTGTCCGTTTCTTGCTTCTGGCTATTACGGTAGTGGCTCCGCAAACAGGACAGCTATCCGTTTCAGCAATAAAATCGACACAAGGAATATGGCATTCGTTCGATCCGATTGCTCTTGCTATTTCCATAGAAGGCGAACCTACATCATCGACAACAGCCCAAAGATGATTCAGCATCTTTAAGACCCTTTTTTTTTCTGACATCGTCTATGTTATATCGGTCGAAAACCACTCGAACATGCTTCATCGTAATCGGAGGTGAATATCCTTTGAGTCGATGTGCAACGTCACCGGCCCTTGACCCTGGATGCCGAATTAAAATCAAGAGGACCTGAATCACCACAGCATCGGTAACCTCCTCGACATTGAATTTGCGTTCCTCGATCATTTTGTTCCGCTTTGTGAGCTGTGCTTTGCTGATTTTTGAGTCTGGATGAAAATAGATAAATAACCCAATAACCTTGATACGTGCAAGTTTTTTATCATAAACCATAGTAGCCAAAGAAGTTTGAACTCGAACTTGCAGCAACTCCTGCAGCTCTCGTTGACTATAGCCGGAAGAAGACTCACAAACCAACCTTAAGATCGTCTCAGCGAGATTACCATCAATGGAAAAGTGAATCCCTTTGTGGGAATATATTCCATGACTATCGTAGCGACTCAGATCATGTTTTGTATAGTACCTGCCGTTGAAATTATAGCTTCGTCGGTAACTGACCTTTGCGAGGTACCGAAATACAGTTGCGCGTGAGACTGTGTTCAAAACTTTCTTCATTATTAAAAATTATCTGAATTGTGAAGCCTTGCCATTGCTTAAAAGCGATTACTGACAGGGATAGTCTGGGGTATTAATTCGCCCAAAGAAATGAACTTGTCCCATAGGTAGTCCCCGCTGTAAACAGATTCTAGCCTGGAAAAATCAAACCTATAAATCAAAAGCTTGAGAATGAATTTTATGACCGGGAAAAAAGTGAATATGGTGTCAGACCAAGGCTACATGAATTTGTCTTCCAACAACCTTTGCAAATTTCAGAACTCCTGACCTCAGCTAATTTTGAATGCATAATCATTTTCTATATATAGTATTTTTTTTTAAAAACAAAGACAATAAGCACAATATATGGTATTTGTCTGGTTTTTTTATGCATTTAAAATTACGATCCTAAATTTGAATATTTTCAGTTAAAACAATATATTAGGTTTGTGGTGTCAGGAGCTCTGAACTTGTCGTCAACTCTCCAGGAACTCTGGTAAAGCAAAGAAACGAGATATTTTTGTTTCAGAACAAGGAGAACAAGCTGGAATTGTCTCCCCCTGAAACTTGAGTCTATTGTGATTTCAAACCAGGCCATGATCTCCACTCCAGCCATTTCTCTGGCACTAGAGCATAATATAGACCTGGTATTCCTCGACAAATATGGCTTCCCCATGGGCAGGGTCTGGTTTTCAAAAATGGGCTCTACTGCCATGATTCGGCGTAAGCAGCTTGAAGCGGCAGAACAGGAAACCGGGGTCAGTCTGGTTATCAGTATGATCAGGCAGAAGTTGAACAACCAGATTGCCTTTCTAAAAAAGCTAAAATATGCCAGGCCCGAAAAAAAAGAAATGTTTGACACGCCTGTGCATACCAATGAAGCCTCCCTTGGATCACTGGATTTCGAGCTGACCGATCTTGATGAATCCAGATCCCTGATCATGGGGCTTGAAGGCGCTGCAGGGCGGGCTTATTTTTCCTGCATCTCCAGACTCATGCCGGAGAAATATCGGTTTAAAGGCCGCTCAAAACGCCCGGCCTTAAATCCTTTCAATGCAGTGCTGAATTATTGCTATGGTGTGCTTTATTCACGGGTGGAAAAGGCCTGCCTCATCGCCGGCCTTGATCCCTTTGTCGGGTTTATGCACACGGACAACTACAATAAAAAATCCCTGGTGTTTGATCTTATTGAACCCTTCCGCATATTTGCCGATCAGGTGGCTGTATATTTTTTTACCGGCAAAAAGGCAAAAGACAAGTACTTTGATATCCAGGAAAAGGCCTGCACCCTGAATGTAAAGGGCAAGCCCAATGTCATAGAAGCCCTGAACAATCATTTGGAAGAAAAGGTCCGCTACCGCAGAAAGAATGTCAAGCGGAAACACATGATCAGCCACGAGGCTCATCGCCTTGCCAACCTTCTTCTGGAGGATTCAGGCATGCCCCGCCCCGACTGGCTTCAGATAAAGGAGTTTTAAATGAGTTCCATCCTGGCCTGGATCATGTACGACATTGTTGAAGACAAAGCCCGGAATAAAGTGGCTAAGATATGCAAAAAATACGGCCTTACCAGGGTTCAGTACAGTATCTTCCTGGGCCGCCTGGACACCAGCCGTTTTGATGAACTGGCCGAACACTGCCTGAACCTCATGGATGAGGACACGGACAGCGTTTACCTCTTCCCCTTCTGCCAGGATGACTTCCGCCGCATCCAGGTACTGGGCCAGGGGTTTGATAAAAAGCTTGTAAATGATGAAATATTATCCAAATTTTTTTGATGCATTACTTTATTATACTGGAACATATCCAATATGAAAAAAGCCACCCTCTATTTTAATGATATCCGTCTAAGCCCCTCCCAGATTCATAAATTCCGGGGCTATGTGGGTAATGTATTTGTCGAACACGATTTGATCCATAACCACGACAAGGCAACAGGCAGACATATTTACCGATATCCTTTGATCCAGTTTAAAATCATTGACAAGGTTCCCTGCATCATTGCTTTGACAGATAAAGCAGTTCAGGTGTTTACGGAAATTTTTATGAGACTGGATGAAATTGATATTGAAGGAGATACAATTCCCGTCAATGAAAAGGATTTTAAAATTGAAACTGTGGATTTCGGTTTTTCAGAAGAAACATACATGTATGATTTTTTATCACCCTGGATGGCCCTGAACCAGAAAAATTATTCGACATTTATAAAATTGAACACCTTTGAAGAAAAAAAGGCCCTTCTCAAGCGGATACTGACCGGAAACATCCTATCCATGGCAAAATATCTGGGATGTCATCTGGAACCGGATCAGCGAATTCAATCGGATTTGAACTTCAGGCAGCTTAGGACTACTTTAAAAGGTAAATCTATGCTCGGATTTGAAGGTGCCTTTAAAACAAACTTCCATCTTCCGAATTACTCGGCTCTGGGTAAAAGTGTGTCCCGGGGCTATGGCTGTATTAAAAAATGTATATAAATTTTATAGGGAGACGGCGCTATGAGCGTGGCATATAAACTGTGGAAAATTGGAAAAGCGTTAACAAAAGAAGAAATTAAAACGGTGATTCAAACAAACCCGGAAACCCTTGCGAACGCTGGAGATGAACCTGAATATGTTAACCTTGATTTCAGGATTGATGCTTCCGGAGTGGAACTGGAAATAAAAAAGAAATCCGTTTCAAAGCGGGAGATGTTTTTCACAAAAACACTGGGTGGCCGCGGTAAAGGTTATTATTATTTGTATCCCAATCTTGTATTGAAGCTGACGGGCAAACAAAGTCTTGGCTCCAAACTGTTCTTATTGGTCAACACAATGAAAAGCAGTGTCCTTGAATTTTCCGGGAAGGAAAAGCAACACCTGGCACAGTCTGTTGTTGATTTTTTTGAAACCCGGAAAGATGATCCTTCACTGGCAGCTCTGGACGAAATCAAGGGTGGAAATTTTTGGTTCTGGGTATCCATAAACGGACAGACACTGCCGAAACTGATGCCGGAAATCTGGGATAACTGGTTTGACAGACCAGCAATCCGGTTGAAAGAAGCCGGCCCAGGGTACGACAGTTTTACAGGAAAGGAAACAACTGTCGGTTATCGTTCGGAATTTAAAATTTTTTCCTATGATCAATATCATGATTCTTTAAACTACCGCATCAGGGATAACCTTCCCTTTTCACTTGAAAGTGCAGGTAAAATAAAACTGGCATGGATCTACATCCTTGAGAAGCTGGTGTTCTATTATAAAGGA
>JAYEJJ010000256.1:4913-10334 GCA_034660495.1 Thermodesulfobacteriota bacterium
TGATCAATATCATGATTCTTTAAACTACCGCATCAGGGATAACCTTCCCTTTTCACTTGAAAGTGCAGGTAAAATAAAACTGGCATGGATCTACATCCTTGAGAAGCTGGTGTTCTATTATAAAGGATTGGAATACATCATTCTCCCCAGCCTGATCATCGACGATGATGAGAGTTTGAGAAAAATCCTCAAACGGTTGGCCAAGGCCAATGCCTTGACTAAAGGTAAACCGGAAAAACTTCAGGCCCTCCGGAAAGAAGAAAAAAAGATTTTAGAAAATATAGAAAAACTCCGCAAACAGATAAAAAGCATGAAAAAGCCGGATCAGGAAATGGAAAGGAAAGTTCAAAAACAGGAGCAGGAATATTTTAATAAAGTTCATACCATTGATCAAGAGGATGCCGGTCATATCACTGAATTCAAAAACCAAGCGGACTCTTTGGGGGACTTGAAACATGAGGTGACAATTGATTTTATATTTACCAAAATTGACCGCAAGAACCTTTCCTTTGAAGTGAAAGGATCTATTGAAGATGTGGTTCCAAGCCGCCTTTCCCTGGTAGTAAACACCATGCGGGATAAGAAAATCGATGAAAATATAGGTCTCAAAGCCAGGGTGGAGGGAAAAACCTATCTTCAGGATTTTTTTAACCGGGATGAATTATACTTTGTAAAGAGCAAAACACAGCAGCATAACGGGAACCGGATCCTCCAGGAACGGCTCTATCTGTCCCGCCTCCTTCTCACGGATACAGCCATTTCATTGGAAAATCTCATGAAACGGTTTGAATTCAACCGGGAATATGATTATGCCCATAAAAAAAGGATCAACAATGGTGTGCGGGACTGGATAAATTATCCTTCCACCTATATGCAGCAGCAAGAAACAGTTCTGTCCTTCTTTCAAACCCTAAATAAAATCAAGGAGTAGACAACCATGTCAGAGGAAAAAAGCTCTTTTAACGACTATTTCCTGGGGCGACAGAAAGCTGACACCACAGGATACTATACTACCCCGGCCATCAGGAAAGCCTATTTTATCGGCGCATATGCCAAGGCCGTTATCAACTCATCCTTTCATTCCAAAGTCAGCCGGGAAAACACCACCTTTAAAAACTGGCTGTCAAACCAGATTATCAATTACCAGAACCTGGACCGGATTTTTGAAATTGCTTTCCGGTATGAACAGAAATTGAAATTAAACATACGAAACCAGTCCGAAGTCAGGAAACTGGCACATGAAACGCCGGTGGACAAAGCGGCAGGCATATCAAGTGCGAAAATATCCTTTGCCTTTGTGGCCGGATTTGACGATTACCAAAAATACTCAAAAGCCGAACAGGCAAAATCAGCAGAAAAGGAGAAGGAAAATGACTAATTGCGCCAGACACAGTGAATTGCTTTTCATCTGGGATGCAAGAATGTGTAACCCCAACGGAGATATGGGCAGCGATAACGCTCCCAGATTCGACGACGTTGATGAAAAGGCCATTGTCAGCGACGTGCGTGTCAAACGGACCATCCGGGACGACCTCCAGTACCGGAAAAAGGAGCTGATTTATATCAACAATGAAGAAATCATTTCCGGCGGACTTCAGGCAGAAGACCGCTTTGACCAGATTAAAGACCAGAGTGATCTTACAGATGGACGTGAAGTTTTCCTGACCTGCATTGATAACCGCCTTTTCGGCGGGGTTGCCCCCAAAAGCAATATACAGCTGGTGGGTCCTGTCCAATTTTCCTGGACCAAATCATTGAACAAGACGGAAACTATTCTAAAACCGGGAACCGGAGCCTTTGCCACCAAAGGGAAAGACGGCCAGGAAAAAAACACAAAAACCTTTCGGGCCGACAATTATATCCCTTATGGCCTTTTTGCCATGTACGGCACGGTGAACCGTCTCCAAGCCCTCAAGGCAGCAACATCGGAAAAAGATATCCAGATCATGCTGGACTCGCTGTGGTTCGGAACCAAGCTGCTCAATACCCGGAGCAAACAGGGCCAGAAGCCCAGGATGCTCATGCGCATCATTTATAAAGAGGATGCCGTTTATTTCATCGGACTGCTGGATGAACTGGTCACCCTGGGCAATTCAGACAGCCAGATGATTCGCCAAATATCTGAAGCGGAACTTGATTTTTCCGGACTAATCACTGCAATTTCCAAGGCAGACTCATTTGTTGACTCCGTTGAAATCGTGCTGAATGATTCCCTGTCGTCCTATCAGGAAACGCTGTCGGATATTCCAAAGGTCAATATCATGGATGAGACCACATTTTTCACCCAGGCCAGTCGGCAATGATGAACCGGAGGGGCCTATGTTTTGTTTTAAATTATGGAGCCGGTTCGGTGCGTTCAGAGATCCTCTGACCATTACCCAGAACCTGACCTTTCCCATCCCGCCGAAAACAACCGTCGGCGGGATGCTGGCCGCTGTTTTGGGTATTGAATATTCGGATTATTTCAACGATCCTGATTATTTTAATTTTTCATATTCCCTGGTCCTGGCAGGGCCAGTCCGTAAGAAAAGCCTGGCTCAGAATTATGTCGCAGATTACACTAAGGAATCTGAAGCCAAATTTAACGCCATTGCAGAATTTGCAAAAAAGAGGGAAAAGCACCGGTTTCTTCAAGAAAAAAAAGCTGCTTTACGGCTAAAAGAAACACCCTCCAGAGCAGAAGAAAAATTTCTTGCAGATGCAGAAGTTAAAATCGAAACGGCCCAAAAGGATGTTGATAAGTCCATCAAAAAATGCACCCTTTTTTGGGAGAAAGGCTTCAGGTCGCCCAAACCCATATTCAGGGAACTGCTCATGGAACCAGCCTATTTAATTTTCATTAAGAACTTTAAATATGAAGACCGGAGAATTACCTGCCTTAAAAATCATGAGTCAGCATTTTCCTTGTATATGGGCAATTCGGAGTTCGCCGCCAATTATCGGTTTATGGAACATACCCGAAAAAAAATCGAATCCGAAATCTGCCATTCCTTTACACAGAACGGAAAACAAATCCAATTTGAAGAGAGGAAAAAATATACTACGGTGTTCATGGCAACCAGAAGCTGCGCGGAGCGGGAGTACAGGGATTATAAACATGTGGTACTCTGTGACCAGCCCATTCATATGAAGAAGCCGGTAACAATTGATTGTATAGAGTGTCAGGAAGGAAAATTTAATTGTGAATTTATTTGAAATTGACAGTGGATACTGCTCCCATCCCGATTATCCTTTGGAACATCATTTGAGCCATGCCGCTGCTTCCTTTGACGACCCTGTCCACAGGGAGGCGGCATGGTTCCATGATCTCGGCAAGCTGACTAATGAATTTCAGACCTATATCCAGAGTAGTGGGAAAGGAAAATCAACAACCCATTCCCTTGAAAGCGCCCTGATCTTTCTGGAAAGCAAAGGATACGAACTGACACCGGAGATATTTGCCGTTTTTTATGCCATTTTGAAACACCATGGAAACCTGGAAGACACGGGAGCTTATTTTTACAACTATTTGGGTGATCCGGATGATGTGGAAGACCACCATCCTGGTATTGAAAAGCAGCTGGAAACCATATGCCAGCGGCTAGGCAGAACCAGCCTGCCTGATATAAAAACGATCTGTGATCTATTCGATGAAGACGAATTCATTGAAGAAAACAGCCTGAGCGGTCTCCATGTTTATTTCCAGATTAAGGAGATTTTTTCCCGGCTGATTTTCTCCGACAAATACGAGGCAATTTTTAAAAAGCCCTATAGCGAAAAAAAGGAACAGCATTGGCAAGCCTATGAACAGCGCCTCATTGAATTTATATCGGCCAAAACAAATAAAATGTCGGAGATCAGGAATCAAGCAAGGGAAGAAATACTTGCTACCTACAGTTCAAATACAGATAAAAGAATTTTTTTGATCGAAGCTCCTACCGGGATAGGAAAAACTTTTTCTGCACTCCATCTGGCCCTGAAAATCTGCCGGGACAAAAAGAAAAAACGGTTGATCACGGCACTGCCCATGACTTCAATCATCGATCAGACCCATGATGAGTATTCCAAAATTACCGGTACATCTGAACTCCTCAAATTTCACCACCTGACCAATGCAAAGGATTATAACATATCTTCTGAAAAAGAAAAAAAGAATGAATCCCGCTATTTTTCGAGTCAGGAAAAAGATTTTCTGGCCATGTCGTGGTCTGAGGATAAAATAATCGTCACGACATTTAACCAATTGTTTAATCTGTTTTATTCCCATAAAAACAGGGATCTGGTCAAATTTTGGACCATCCGGGATTCGGTGATCATTGTGGACGAAATCCAGGCAGTTCCGAGAATTTTACTCATGGATGCTGCCGAAACCATGTCATTTCTCGCCACCCAGTTTGATATTGATTTTATCCTCATGTCAGCTACCCTGCCTGAAATCACTCGATTTCTTCCCGGGCAAAAGGTTGCATCTCTGTTGGATAACCGCTATTTTTCTCTGGACTTCAACAATAGATATGCACTCCGGATGGCACCGGAAATAAATGATTATAGTTCCCTTGTTGATGCAGTCAAAGCAGAGTATGAAAAAAATAAATCTCTTCTGTGTGTCGTTAATTCCAAAAAGTTATCCCTTGAACTGTTTTCCGAACTGAAAGAAAAGGCAGAGCAAAAAAAACAAACCGATGAATTATTCTTTTTAAACACCAATTTCATTCCCAAGCACAGGGCTGAAATCATCAATCAAATCAAAGAAAGATTGAAGCTGAAACAAAAAACCTTACTGGTCTCCACACAGGTTGTTGAGGCTGGTGTTGACCTTGATTTTGATTTCGGCATCCGAGAATTCGCCCCGCTTTATTCCATGATCCAGACCGCAGGACGGGTCAACCGTGAAAACAGAGAAGGAATGAACCTTACAGCACGCCTGATCATAACCGATACCATAGACGGTTACTATTGCCCATACCATCCTAATGATTTGCTCAAAGAGGATGTTGAAACGCTGCTCGAAAATGAAATATTCGAAAACAAATTGCTGCCCTTATTAAAAGAATATTTTGGCATTGCAATTAAGAGAACTCCAAAGGATCACCTGCTCAGGCCGGACATGGAATATTTAAATTTTAAAAAGGTATCTAAAAGTTTTTCAGATCACTTCATGAAAGCGATTCCTTCCATTACTCAGGTATTTATTGAGGTCAAAAAGGGGCTATATGAAAATTTTCATATGGAAATTGATAAAATTTTACAACTGATGGAAACGCCCGGCCTGTCTTTGAAGAAAAAAATGGAATACAGAAGCCATTTAAAGAATGAATTAAAATCTATTTCACAATACACCATCAATGTTTCTGAGAAAGAGACGGATGAACTACAGGCGTTTCACCCTCTGGTGCCTATCAAATTATGCCCTTTTAATATGGTCGAAAACGAATCAAAATA
>JAYEJJ010000257.1:0-2025 GCA_034660495.1 Thermodesulfobacteriota bacterium
TGGGCTGAATTTTTGGTCATCCTTTCGTCCTTTGGTTAAGGGTTACCTCTTAACCATAAATGAAAGGCTACTGGCTGTCCATACTTAAAAACAACTCAGCTCCCCCAAAACCGTTATAACCAGTATATTTTTAACAAAGGTTTTCTGCTATGCCCTAACCAGATAAAAATTTCAACATAAATTGCCCAAGACCCTTGATTTTCCTTGGTTCTGCGCACCGGGAAAATGGGATTGGATGGTTTTTTTTGTCATATAACTCATTGTTTTTATATGCTTTATTAAGCAATTATCATATTTCCACCCCTACGGATAATATGCCTACGCTAACCGGGAAAATGGGAATGCGCCCGTCAGAAGACCTCCCGGTAATTATAGAAATTATTGATACACCTGAGAAGATAGAGGGGTTTCTCCCTTTTATAGACCAATCTGTAAAAGAAGGGCTTGCCACCATTCAAGACGTTCATATTAAAAGCTACCGCAGCGAAAAGATTAAAGAATTATAGTTTCATTAAATACGCCTCAGCAATCAAGACAGATAGCATTAAAATCGATATCTCCAGTATATAAAAAGATCAAAAATTAAGTTTCAGTGTCTGATTTTTGGAGAACAAGGTCAGGTATAAAAAAACGTGATGATCGAATAAAAGGGAAACACATGAGTGCAGAAAAGATTTTGATTGTAGATGATGAACCTGTTATCTGCAAAGCCGGTAAAATGATCCTTGAGGAACAGGGGTATCTGGTTGACACAGCGGTAAACGGAAAAACTGCCCTGGAAAAAACTGCAGAAACAGATTATCACCTCCTGCTTCTGGACATAAAACTGCCCGATAAGTGCGGAATTCAAATTCTAAAGCAGATCAATCCCAACGACAATGACATCTGTGTTATCATGATGACAGGATACGGAACCGTAAACAATGCGGTTGAAGCAATGAAAAACGGGGCATCTGATTTTATCACCAAACCTTTCTCTGAGGAGCAGCTGATTCAGTCGGTTCACAAAACCCTTGAAGGTAAAAGACTTATAAAAGAAAATCAGCATCTAAAAGCACAGCTTTACCAGAAAATGGACAACTACCAAAAAATTGTTCAGAACAATTTAAACAGATTATACAAGGCCCTGCCTGGAGATCTGAGTGATCGACTTCCAGCACAGCAAAAAGGAATCCTTTTCAGTTTCAGGGCATTTGGAGAAAACTGTACCCTTGCGCCGGACAACATCAGTCTGTCCGGAAAACAGGCTCCTTCGGTGACAGGGATTCTTATTTCTCTGTATGCTTTGCATGCAGGAACAGAAATCTGCATTGAAACCCCCTTGACCGCCTTTAAGGAATTTCAAGGCAGCATGCCCTATGCCGGGGCGTTTACCACTCATACCGAACAGGTACTTGTCCCTTTTCTCACAGAAATAAAAAACAACATGGAAACCATATACTCTGCTTTTGGAGGGAAGGCATCCTTATCCGGTACATCAGGGGATTTTTCCTTTATGGTGTATCCTCTGCCTAAAGTTGCCCTGGGCTATATTTTCTATGAGGCAGATGAGGAGTTTCCCGCATCGGTTACCTGTTTTTTTTCAAACAATGCCAACCAGTTCATGCCGGTTGACGGCCTTGCCGACGTGGGGGAATATACCTCCAAAAAAATTATCAGCCTGATTGAAAAATAAGCACCTGACCCTGAAATTCGATGTTCAAGTCTTATTACTCTATTACTCGGTTATCAAGTTTTTTATGGAAGGGCCTATCACCGCCCCCAGCTGTTGCCTGTCAGGATCATTGAAAACCAAAGGAAATCAGACTTTTTCCCTGACAGGAGTTGCGACAATCAAGCTGTTTGAGGACCAGTGGCCGCAGGTCGCTGATTTTTAGCCTGGCAGGGAAAAAGTCCTCCATCGTTCTCGTTCCTGACAGGCAACCGATAGGGGTGGCGGGCGGTATTCAAAAAATTTGATGATCGAGTATAAGAAAGCATACTCACGGCGTATATTTTTTATTTTATGTTCGGCATCCTTCAAAA
>JAYEJJ010000258.1:0-10313 GCA_034660495.1 Thermodesulfobacteriota bacterium
CCTAAGGAGATAAGACTTTTTCCCTGCCAGGCGTTAAAAAAATCAAGCTGTTTGAGGACCAGTGGCCGCAGGTCGCCGATTTTTAGCCTGGCAGGGAAAAAGTCCTCCGTTATTCTTGTTCCTGACAGGCAACCGCTGGGGGCGGGGCTATTCAAAAAACTTGAAGATCGAATAAAAGGAAACAGCGATTATGGAACAGGTGCTGCTGAATATTGGTTTTGGGAATACTGTTGTGGCAGACCGGGTGGTCACTGTTCTGACACCCAATTCCTCTCCCATGAAACGGCTTAAGGATGATGCCAGAGACGAGAAACGGCTTGTGGATGCCACCCATGGCAGAAAAACCAGGGCAATTATTGTAACGGACAGCAATCATGTTATTCTTTCCGCCATTCAGGCGGAAACCATATCCCAGCGGTATTCCGCCCTTAAAAAGGAAGATCAGACGGCCGAGGACAGTTGATTGATGTTTGTAAACACCATGTAACGCCTTCTTTGCCTGCCCGGCAGAAAGACTTAAAGGAGTGTATATGAAACCGGGGAAAATCTTTGTTGTATCTGCCCCTTCAGGTGCAGGGAAAACCACCCTCTGCAGCATAATACGTAAAAACCATCCACAGCTGGCCTATTCCATATCCCATACCACCAGAGCGCCCCGGAAAAATGAAACCCACGGGGTTGATTATTTTTTTATTACAAAACAGGAATTTCAGGAAGGAATAAAAAACAGAGTATGGGCAGAATGGGCTGAAGTTTACGGGAATTACTACGGCACCTCCCTTGATTTTATCAGGGAAAGGATATCTTCTGGTGCCCATCTTCTGCTGGATATTGATGTCAAAGGGGCAGAACAGATTAAGGAAACATATCCAGAAGCCGTCACCATTTTTATCATGGCGCCTTCTTTTGACATTCTTGAAAAAAGGCTGAGAGACAGGGGAACAGATTCAGAGGCGGTAATCCAAAAAAGACTTGCTGCAGCAGAGCAGGAGATCGCCAGAAAGGAAGACTATGATGTTGTGATTGTCAATGATGATCTTGACAGGGCTGCAAAAGAACTCTCTGAAATAATTTGTGGGGGGGATAAAAGCCTTGAGCAGGAATAAACAAAAAACCGAGGTGCTTTTTGGGCTCCATTCTGTTTTTGAGGCACTTAAGGCCGGGAAAAGAAATATTTATGAGGTGATGATTTCAAAAGAGCGCAGCCGGTCCAGGCTGGAAGAAATCATTGCCATGGCCGAAAAAAAAAAGGTTCCTGTTATTTTTAAACCGGCTGTTGATCTTGACAGGATAACAGACTCTGCCAGACATCAGGGAATTGCAGCCCAGGTATCAGTTTTTTCTGCCATGAACAGTAAAACAGTCTTCAATAAAGTACAGCAGCGTCAGGCCAGTCAATTTATTCTGGTCATTGAAAACCTTGAAGACCCCCATAATTTCGGGGCACTGATACGAACCGCCCTGGGCGCCGGCGTTGATTTCATACTTATGCCCAAAGACAGGGCGGCTGCCCCTTTGCCGTCGGTGTCAAGAGCATCTGCCGGGGCCATGGAGCATGCAGAAATAGCTCTGATTACCAATACGGTTTCTGTCTTACAAAGCTTCAAGAAAATGGGGTTCTGGGTAGCAGGCCTTGATGGTGAAGGGGATACATTGCTTTTTAAAGCGGATTTGACAGGCGATCTGATTCTGGTTGTGGGCGGCGAGCATCGAGGCATACGGCCCCTTGTAAAATCACAATGTGATTTTCTCTTGAGCCTGCCCCAGAAAAAAGGAGTGGCTTCTCTGAATGCTTCAGTGGCCGGGGGCATTGCCATGTACGAGGCCCTCAGGCAGAGAACTTTTGGCTAACAGCGTATTTTTAAAAAGGAGCAGACAAATACATGGGAGAGTTGATACAACTGGATGAGAAGGGCGGGCTTATTGTGCCGGATTGCCCTGAGATTCCCTTTATTGAAGGGGACGGTATTGGATCGGATATATGGACCTGTGCCAGGATGGTTTTGGATGCGGCGGTTGCCTGTGCATACAATAACTGCAAAAAAATTGACTGGATAGAGATGTATGCCGGAGAAAAGGGGTTTACCAGAACTGGAAACTGGCTGTCAGATGAGGTCCTTAAAACCATTGAACAGCACCGGGTCGCCATTAAAGGCCCGCTGGAAACCCCTGTGGGAAAGGGGATGAGGAGTTTGAATGTAAGGATCAGGCAGGAGCTTGATCTGTTTGCATGTATCCGTCCCATTCGGTATTATCCTCCGGTTCCAACCCCGGTAAAAACCCCTGAAAAGGTCAATATCACAATTTTCAGGGAGAACACTGAAGATCTCTACGCCGGGATTGAGTGGGACTCAAAAACCCCGGAAGCAGAAGAATTACTCAGATTTGTGGGTAAAACCCTGAACAAAAAAATTCTGTCCTCTTCTTCCCTGGGATTGAAACCCATCAGCCCTGAGAACACAAAAAGGCTTGTGATCCAGGCAATTAAATTTGCCCTTGAACATTCCCTTAAAAGTGTTACCCTCATGCATAAGGGCAATATCATGAAATTTACCGAGGGCGGTTTTCGAAAATGGGGGTATGAAGCTGCCCTGGAATCCTTTCCCGATCAAGTGGTTCTGGAAAAGGATCTGTATGATGGTTACGGCGGCAAAGTTCCCCAGGGAAAAGTTCTGATCCGGGACAGGATCGCTGACATGGTGTTTGCCGAGGTTCTTTTAAGGCCTGAAACCTTTGATGTCATTGCAGCGCCCAATTTAAACGGGGATTATATATCTGATGCCCTGGCCGCCCAGGTGGGGGGGCTGGGTATTGCTCCGGGGGCCAATATGGGGGACAGATGTGCGGTGTTTGAAGCCACCCACGGTACAGCCCCGGATATCGCGGGTAAAGACGCGGCAAACCCCTGTTCCATTATTCTCTCCGGTGCCATGATGCTGGATCAACTGGGCTGGCACAGGGCGGGGGAGCTTGTCCGTGAGGGGGTTGCCGCAGCCCTGGGCGCCCGCAGGGTTACAACGGACCTTGCCATGACCATGCCAAAGGCAAAGCAGGTATCATGTTCAATGTTTGGAAAGATCATAGCAGAAAGTATTCAGAAAAACAAAACCTGATATCTGTTGTTCTGTCACGGCTTGAAAAGAGAATAACAAATACCCTGTTTCCCTTAAAATGTCTTAAATGTCATTGTTTTATAGATACCCAAAATCTTTACCAAAATCCTTATATGGCTGGCGGCAGTGGCAATGCTGATAAATCAGCAGATTACCATGATGTGGATGCAGTATCAGCCCTGTTTTCTGAACTGCTTTGCCAAAACTGTCTGAAACAGGATCTTGTTTTGTTTGATCCTCCTTTCTGCATAAAATGCGGCAGAAAGTTCAATACAGAGGAAAAAGAGGGGCATGTGTGCGGAGAATGCCTGAAATCCAGAACCGGGATTGGCAAGGTAAGGGCCTTTGGCATGTACCAGGGATGGATCAGGGACGGGATTCATTTGTTAAAGTACCAGAAAAAACAACAGCTGGCAGGTCCATTTGAACAATTGTTGTTTTCTGCCTTTGAACGGTATTTTTCCATTGAAACCTATGATCTGGTTCTGCCTGTTCCCCTGCACTGGCTCAAAATGATGAAACGGGGATTTAACCAGTCCTTTGTTATCATCAGTGGATTTGAGAAAATCTGGAAGGCAAAATATAAGCGTGTTCCACCCTGGCATGTGGACCCTGAGCTTCTTCTGCGGAAAAAACACACAGATTCCCAGACCGGATTTGACAGGGAGCAGAGAAAACAGAATTTAAAAAAGGCGTTTAAGGTTAAATCCCCTGAAAAAATTAAAAACAAGAGGATTCTCCTTGTGGATGATGTGTATACCACTGGTGCTACGGCAAAGGAAGCGGCTCTGGTTCTCTTTGCAGCACGGGCAGCCTCTGTGGATGTTCTTGTTCTGGCAAGAGCCTGATTTTAACCCGTTCCTGGAAAATGGAGCCCCAAAATGCTGAAAAAAGTTCTGTTTCCTGTCAAAGGCAAGGAGTCGCCGCTAAAGCTCATGGAAATGGCAGGGTTTCTAAAAATTTTTAATACAGAAAGTATTTCCATTGTCAATGTCGGCTCCGGCCATAAAGACAGAACACAATCCTTTTTTAAGGAACTTAAGTCAAATTTTACGAATCTTGGGTTTAAGGTGGAAATAATAAATCGACAAGGGCAGGTGGTAGAGGAAATTTTAGCCTGCGCCCGGGAGAGCCGCGCTTCTTTTATCTGTTTTGCCTATAAAAGGAAAAGTCCTTTAAAACGGGCCCTTTTTGGGGACATAACAACAGATGTCATCCGTCTTTCAGATGTGCCGGTGTTTGTATATAAAAGCCCGCCCCCGTTTCAGAAATCCCAGGGGGTGAACCGGGTGATGTACACCACAGGGCTGTCTGACAATGATATTAAAATCCTTGACTATTTAAAATCCAGAGAGCTCAAGGCTGACCGGCTTTTATTGTTTCATGCCGGAGAAAGGGCGCCTGATCCGGCTGCTGAAGCAGCCCGGACTGAAACTGTGTATTCACGGCTGTCAAGCCTTGAAGCGCAGTGCATGGGGTCTTTTTCACATATTGAAACCAGGGATGTGGTGGCTTCTTCAGTTACCCAGTCCATTGTCCGCCAGGCTAAAAAATCCAGCATTGATTTTATTATTATTGGAAAATCAGACAGGCCTTCTCCCTTTCAGATGATGATCGGCTCCACAGCTGAAACCCTTCCCCGCAAAGCATCCTGTCCCGTATTGATTATCCCGGGGATTTATGAGGGCATTATTGCAATGGATCAACAGGCACCGGAATAAAGCGAGGCAGAATGTTAAAACAAAATATAGTGTTTATTATCTCCTTTGGTATTGTCCTTTTTCTGGTGGGGTTTGGCATATATCATCCAGAGATTCTCAATTCAGCGTCAACTGCCCTGCACCAGTGGATTATTGATGTGTTTGGCTGGTTTTATCTGCTGTCTGCTTTTTTTTTCCTGGTTTTCAGTGTGGGGCTTGCTTTCAGCAGGTATGGGAAAATCAAGCTGGGCATGGACTATGAAAAACCCCAGTACAGTTATTTTAGCTGGTTCAGCATGCTTTTTGCCGCAGGCATGGGGATCGGCCTTATCTTCTGGGGGGTAGCAGAGCCCATCTCCCATTATATGTCGCCTCCTGAATATCTTGAACCCTATTCAGGACAGGCGGCAAAATTTGCCATGACCCGCTGTTTTTTCCACTGGGGGCTTCATCCCTGGGCGGTTTATATTGTGATGAGCCTGTCCATTGCTTATTTTTCCTTTAGAAGGGGGATGCCGCCATTGATATCCAGCTGTTTTTATCCTTTGATCGGTGAAAAAATTTACGGCATTACAGGAAAGATCATTGATATTCTTGCTGTGTTTGCCACTGTATTCGGCATTGCCACTTCTCTTGGGCTTGGCGCCCTTCAGATCACAAGCGGCCTGGCCTTTGTTTTTAAAATCCCGGATTCCCTGTTTGTTACCTCTGTGGTGATCTTCTGCGTGACTGTCATGTTTATGATTTCAAGCATGACAGGGCTTGACAAGGGCATACAGCTGCTGAGCAAGATGAATATCATGATTGCTGTTGTGCTGCTTGTTTTTATGCTGGCTGCCGGACCCACCTCGTATATTTTCAATGTGTTTACTTCCACCCTTGGGGAGTATTTTTCTTCTCTTCTGTCCATGAGTCTGACTTCAAATCCCTTTCAGGGGTATGAATGGACCCGAAGCTGGACATTGTTCTACTGGGCATGGTGGATTGCCTGGGCGCCCTTTGTGGGTCTTTTTGTTGCAAGTATTTCAAGGGGCAGAACCATACGGGAATTTATTTCCGGTGCCCTTGTGGTGCCGGCACTTCTGACGTTTATGTGGTTTTCCGTTTTTGGCGGCTCAGGACTTAATCTTCAGATCAATGAGGGGGTCAATATAAGCAATGCAGTGGTTGATAATGTCAGTACAGCCCTTTTTGTTCTGTTTTCCCATTATCCGGCAAGCAGTCTGCTGTCCATTGTGGCGGTGCTTTTATTGATTGTTTTTTTTGTAACTTCTGCAGATTCTGCTACCTATGTGCTGGCCATGATGACCTCAGGGGGCAGCCGCACGCCTTCAGCTGCCAAGAAAATAGCCTGGGGTCTTATTGTGTCTGCTGCTGCCCTGATTCTTATTATGTCCGGGGGGCTGGAATCCCTTCAGAGAATGTCCATCGCAGCAGCCCTTCCATTGGTTGTGATCATGCTTTTGCTGGTCTGGGCGCTTCTCAGGGGATTAATCTATGAGCTCAAAGAAAAGAAATCATGAAAAATCAGCCATGTACACGGGTAAAAAGCCATGAAAAAAAGGGCATCCTTCATATCACCTCAAAAGTACTTTACACTCTTTTGGGAAAAATCCCTGTTAAATAGGGAGTAGCTCCAGAAAGTGTAAAGTACTTATGAAGGATGCCAAAAAAAGGGGTAAAAAAACAATGAAATTCAGGCCATGTATTGATATTCGAAACAAAAAAGTGGTTCAGATCATCGGCAGCACCATAAATGACCGTACTGACCAAAACGGTGTGCTTAATTTCCAGGCAGACCAGGGACCGGCTGAATTTGCTGCCATGTATAAAAAGGATGATCTTTTCGGCGGTCATGTGATCTCCCTGGGACCCGGCAATCAGGATGCTGTTGTCTCGGCCCTGAAGGCCTTTCCCGGAGGGCTCCATGCCGGCGGCGGGATTACCCCGAAAAATGCCCTGGAGTTTCTCAGGGCAGGGGCCAGCCACGTGATCGTTACTTCCTATGTATTTACAGGGGGACAAATTGATCAATCCCGCCTGGAAGCCATGGTTAAAGAGACGGGAAAAGAACATCTGGTTCTTGATTTGAGCTGCAGATTCAGCAGAGGGAAATACTGGATTGTCACGGACAGGTGGCAGACGTTTACAGATGTAGCTGTATCCCGGGAAACCCTTGAGGGTCTTGCTGACTATTGTGACGAGTTTCTGGTCCACGGTGTGGATGTTGAGGGAAAGATGCAGGGCATAGAAACAGATCTTGTTGAACTCCTTGGGAAGTATTCTCCGATTCCCGTTACCTATGCCGGCGGGGTCAAAGCGTTTTCAGACCTTGACCGGGTGAAGCAGATCGGACAGGGCAGGGTGGATCTGACCATTGGCAGCGGCCTGGATATTTTCGGCGGAGGGATTTCCTACAGAAAGGTTGTGAAATGGCACCAGAAACAGCAGAAAACCGGCAGATGTCACCAGGGGCTATGAAACAGCCGTGCGCCGCTACTGCACCGGTTTTCATCCCTGGATCCGACACATTGAAGCCAGGCAATTTTTTCAGGCTCTTTTTTGTGTTTTTTGTCCGAAGGCAGACAGAGATGTCCCTGAAACGGCCCGGTGGCAGAAAGAACCCGTTCAAATCCCATGGATGTGACAATGTCAGGGTGGGTTTTATAACCGAGATTGTCAAATTTTGAGGGATCAAAGGATGAAAAACCAGTGGAAAGAATCACGGAGCCCACGTTTAAAGAGATCTCTTTTTTCGTGTCATTGAAATTGATGGCATGGGAAGGACAGATATCTTGACACAGGCCGCACCGTTTTTTCAGAAGGTAAATGCATTTTTCCGGATCAATGGCGTATTTCAGGGGGGACTGCCTGGGAATACGGGACGTAAATGGCTTTCCGTTTTGAAAGGGCTTCATTGTATTCATCATCCACTTTTTTGGGACTTTTTTTGCACACAGCCGGCAGGCAATACATTTGCTGGTATCCACATACCTGGGATGCTGGATCAGAGAGACAGTAAGATCCTCCTCCTGTCCTTTTATGTCGAGAACTTCCGTTAATGTATGCAGTTCAATGTTGATATGCCGGCCGACCTCGACCAGTTTGGGAGAGATAATTCACATTGAACAATCGTTGGTGGGAAAGGTTTTGTCCAGTTGAGCCATTTTTCCGCCAATGGCAGGGGTCTTTTCTACAAGATGAACATAAAAGCCAGAGTTGGCAATATCCAGGGCCGCCTGCATACCGGCAATGCCCCCGCCTACAACCATGACTGATCCCTGAATCTTTGTTTCAGGTGTACTGTCTTTTTCCATATAACAACTCCATATTTTTTTTAATCAGCTGTTAAGTTTTTGAACTGCAGCAATTAAATCTTTTTCACAAAAAGGTTTTGACAGATAGTCGTCTGCACCGAGTTTCATTGCTTTAACTGTGTTGGCAAGAGTTGAATAACCGGTGATTACAATTACATACAGTTCAGGTTTTTTATTTTTAATTGTTTCCAGAATTTCCATGCCGTTCATGTCTTTAAGCTTCATATCCAGCAGAAGGACGTCATAATGGTTGTTTAACGCCATTTCAAGACCTTCTGTTCCAGTAAGACTGTGATCACACAAATATTCCTCCTCGTTTAAAACCATTTTACAGGCTTTACAAATCACATCTTCATCATCAATAACCATGATTTTCCGCTAATTCATTAATTAACCTTTCTTTTGTGCTTTTATTGATTTGATTTTCAGGTAATATGGGAAGCGCAATGGTTATGGTTGTCCCCAGGTCTAATTCACTGAAAATTTTTACACTGCCTTTGTGTTTTTTTATGATGCCGTAGCTGACAGCCAGGCCGAGCCCGGTACCATCGGGCTTGGTGGTGTAAAAATGAGGAGAAAAATTTTCAAGCGGATGTGAAGTCTCAAGTTTTTCTAAAATTGGAACAAATCAACCAAGCTATAAACCATTCTCCAACAAATGCTATTAATTATTATAACCGTGGAATACTTTACACTTCGGAATTGCAACATGATATGGCCATAATGGATTATTCAAAGGCTGTTGAGATAGATCCAAAGTTTTCACTTGCCTACCTTAACAGATCAACTGAATATTTATTCTTAAACGACCTTAATCATGCCTTATCAGATTGTTCAAAAGCTATTCAATTAAATCCGAACTTATCTGAAGCGTATTTTAATAGAGCAAAGATTAAATTACATATGGGGAAAATTGAAGGATCACTAAAAGATATGAAAAAAGCCGCCAAGTTAGGGAATTCAGGTGCTGTAACTGTATTGCAAAAGAATAGAATTAGCTGGGACTATGGCTTGACCGGATTAAAAAGATACAAAATCTGACCGGATTCTCCAATAAAATCAGGATACCGGCTACTCAAAAATGTATCTCTTTAAATGGGTCAAGCCATAATAACCAAAAAATTACTTGATTTTGTATCGTAATAGTGATACGTTTCTTCTATGAAAGAATTCATCGCATACGAAGGAGAAGCTTTTACTGTTGAATGGTTTTTTAACGACAAGGGAAAGAGTGAAGCACTTGATTATTTTGAAACTCTTTCTAATACTCAAAAACGGAAAACATTGATGCTTTTTAAAAGAATTGGTGATTTCGGTAAAATATCTGATATTACAAAATTTCGAAATGAAGGTGAAAAAATATTTGCTTTTAAGCCACAACCAGACCGATTTCTATCATTCTTTTCTGTAGGGAAAAAGATTGTAGTCACAAATGGTTTTCGAAAAAAGGCTCAAAAGTTGCCAAAAAAAGAAAAGAACTTGGCTCTAAAAAGAATGAAAGATTATGACTCAAGGGTAATAAATGGAGATTATTATGAAGAATAAAAAGAAGTCAACCTTTGATCGAGTTATGAGCAATTCAGAACAAAAGAAAAAATTTGAAAAAGAATATGTGCAGTTTCTTTTTTCTGAATTGTTGCTTGAAGCTATGGATGAAGAGCATATTAGCGTAAGGGCACTTTCCAAAGAATCCGGCATATCAACCTCTGTAATCCAAAATATGAGATCAATGAAGCCGACTAATATTACCATAAAAACGATGGCATCACTATTAAAACCATTGGGTTATCATTTGGCTGCTACAAAAGGAAGACGGACTGTAAAATTAACTGCTTAAAACAAATTCTGCTAACAAATGAATTGAGCTGATTTGCTTCCTCTGTGTTTTTCCGAACGTATGGCTTGACCGGATTAAAAAGATACAAAATCTGACCGGATTCTCCAATAAAATCAGGATACCGGCTACTCAAAAATGTATCTCTTTAAATGGGTCAAGCCATAGTTGCTGTTAATCCTGTATTCGACAGCTGTGGGTTCATTTTGCCAGTTTTTTGTTAAAATATCCTGGTTATAACGGTTTTGGGGGAGGGTGTCTAAACCCTCTCATTGATGCCGAAGTCAAGAGGTTCTGCAACCAGTTTTCGTGATATCTCGACTTATTAATCCATTCGGCTGGGCACCTC
>JAYEJJ010000259.1:0-2018 GCA_034660495.1 Thermodesulfobacteriota bacterium
ATGCCTGAAACCCCTCTGGTCCATTACGACATTAAACCCAATAATATTTTGTTTGACGGTAATGATAATGCAAAACTGACTGATTTCGGGATATCCAGACTTCTGCCGCGCAATCCGGAAATTGCCAGGCTCTCGCGTCTGGTTTGTACCCCGCCCTATGCCGGTCCTGAACAGATTAACGGAAAAATTGATCCCCGTTCGGAAATCTGGTCCCTTGGATCAGTGTTTTATGAAATGCTGACCGGAAAGGTCTGCTTTGCAACAGAAAAAGATGATACGTCCACAACCATCATCAACCGCATTATTAAAAAAGAGTTTATTCCCATCTATGAGGTTGCCCCGGACATCCCGGAACCCATGGCGGATCTGGTCATGACCATGCTGAGAAGTGGTAAAGGAAACGACTTTTGCACCATGGCTGAGGTGGTGAAACGTATCGAGTATTTGCAGGATTTTCTGTCAGGAAGAGTTCGCGATAATTTCAGAAAACAGCATGGAAAACCCACCATAACGGCAGAAAAACCTGAGCCTGAGGATGAAGAACTTGAGCCTGGGGTTGAAAAACCTGAGCCTGAGGTTGAAAAACCTGAGCCTGAGGATGAAAAACCTGAGCCTGTGGATGAAGAACTTGAGCCTGAGGATGAAGAACTTGAGCCTGAGGATGAAGAACTTGAGCCTGGGGTTGAACCTAAGCCTGGGGCTGCCCCTGACCCTCAGGTTGAACCTGATCCTGGAGCTGAATCTAAACCTGGAATTGCCACTGAAGCAAAATCTGAAACAGCTCTCCCAAAAAAGAACCCAAAAACCAATCGCCGCGTTTTGGCCGCCTTTTCCATGGTACTTTTTTTCATCCTGGCCGGAGTGATCGTGACTCAAACCCCATCTTTTAATGCTTTGAAAGCTTTTAAACTAACGGATGATCCTGATCCTGCTCCTGAAATTACGGAACTGTCCGATGACAAAGCCAGGGAAGTAATGAAAAACGCCTGGAAAAAGCTGAAGACCGGCCAATACCAGAACGCCCTTATCCTGTATGACAGGGTCAATGCCGGAAGCCGCAACACAGACCTACAGTCAAAAGCTGCATACATGGCAGCCAGGGCACTGATAGACACAATCCATGCCAATATGTCTGATAAAGAGCGGCAGCGCATCTTTCATAATATCATCACCCGCACCAGAACCTTTCTTGAAACCCATGGTGAAAGTGCTACAGCGCCCCGCTTGCGGCTGTTGCTTGGGGAAAGTTACCTGAACATCCATCAAACAAAAAAAGCTTCGGCACAATTTAAATACATCATCTCCCATTATCCGGACAATACAGATGCCGTGAAAAACGCACGGCTTTTTCTCGAAACAACAGGGTCTCCCTCGTTTTAACAGGTTCTGGATCTTTTTGTTCGAGAGTTGTTCTACAGTGATGAGACGTCCTATCTTGATGGGCGAAAGGCCTATACTATTATTTCTGATTCCTGAACTTTTTCAGACAACCATAGATTAATTAAAGTTTCCGGTAAAATACCTTTCATGTGTGAACGATTTACTATTTTATCAAAAAGTTCAGGTTCAATAATAATTCGGTGCCTTTTTTTTGCTCTTACGTTAAATTCAACTTCTCTAGTTTTATCCCAATAATCCCCCAAACTATGATTATCCCAAAATTCACCAATTTCTTCTAGTGTTCCTGCTTTTGAAATACTTGTTTCTATCCTATTTTTTCCCATATCGTTTTCTTTCCTTTTTATCCATATCTCTTGCACTTAAAATAAGTGCAAAATTCTTGTGCTTATGGATGAATATGACAACCACATAACGTCCGGAATCAGTTTGACCTAAGGCAGAATAAACATTTTCATTTTTTTTGTTACCTTTTTCAACAAATCGAAATTGTGGTTTATAAAAAACCGGCAAGAAAACCCCTGAGTCTTTAGCTCAGGGGATGAATTGACGGATTATGATGTGCTTTTCAGCCTATGCGTTTTTGAAAAGCACTTAATCGAGAGCAACAGCATAGGTCT
>JAYEJJ010000260.1:0-34629 GCA_034660495.1 Thermodesulfobacteriota bacterium
AGGAAAGCAAGGGTATTGATAGCTCAGGGGAAAGCTAAAATTGACAGCTATCGACCTTTCACTATTCAATTATGTATTGCCACAGGCGAATCCAGACAAAATTTAACATTGGGGGTGGATGCAGGGTGTAGGTTATATGAAATCCATCAGCCATCAGTACTCAGCTGCAAGGGACCTGAATTTTTCAGCCTCATCAGTATTACCAAGCAGATCATGAATCTGGCTGATCCTTTTAAAATAGTGGGCCCTGCTGCCAGGATCCTGGTCCAGAAGGCTGAAATAGATTTCCAGAAGATCAGCTGTTACATCCATTGCCCGGACACTGGACTCGGCAAATTGTCTCTTTAAATCAAATCCCGGCAAGACCCCCCTGGCAAAACAGGTGTTAATCAGTTCCCTGTAGAGCTCCAGGGCTTTTTTGTGTTCCCGGGACCGAGTATAGGCCTTTGCTAGAAATTCTACCAGGGACGGGTCTCTGCCTTTTTTTTCAAGGCATTCCAGGCAGAAATTAACTGCCTGGTCTGTTTTTTCAGCCTGGAGAAGATTTTCTCCCTTTAAAAGACAAATAAAAATGGTGTCTGATATTTTATCAGGGCAGGAGGCCAGGAGATCATCCACGGCCTGAAAATTTTTCCCTGCCCACATAAGTTCGCTCAGCAGCTGAATGCCCTTAAAGGAATCAGGATGCGCCTTTAAAAAGGTGTTGAGCAGGGTTTCAGCATTGTCATTGTCGCCCATATTCATATAACAGGTGGCAAGCTCCAGGGGAATATAACCGGTATTGGGGGTATTTTCCTCAAGGGCAAGGGACAGATTTCTGGAAGCTGAAACAAAATCCCCGTTGTTCAGGGCAACAAACCCCTTGACAAAGGCATCCCCGTATCCCAGATAAGCGTTTTGCTCTTCCTCAGTCATGGTATGACAAAGTGCAGCAAAGACATCCTGCTCATCTTCAAAAAATTCATCATGCCTGGATAACGCCTGATCTCTTTCTTCCGGCACAGTATTCTCTAAAGGGAGGATCTCTTTTTTTTCCTCTTTCATGAGTCTGTTAAGGTCTTCTTTTACCTCCTGTTTTTCTGTAAGGGAAAGGGCAAGTAAAAAGGCCTCATTTGCCTCTTTTAAGCAATCGGCTTCAACAAGCTCTTCCCCTCTTTTTTTATGCATCCAGGCCAGGCCTTCACAGGCCTGCTGAATTTTTTCCTGGATGCGTTTCTGAAAATCAGGGTCAGCAGCCTGTTTTTTCTGATGCCGACTCAATGCTTTTTCATATTCAAGTTTTGCAGGCCCAAAAGCCTCACTGCTGAAAAAGGCATCCCCTTTTTGCTCAATGTTTTCTGGTTTTGAAAAAAAATCAAAAAATCCCATTGTTTTTCCTGTGGTTTTCTGTTTTTACCCTGGCCATGGGGTGTTTCTGACAATCAGATTCCACCATGGCAGTTTATATTAAAGCTGTCAGCCGTCAGTACTCTGTTATCAAAATATAAAGACACTTTAAATATTAGGGACACTTTACTTATTTTTTTAAGAAATCTGACGCAAGACAGCATTATTCAAGTTTCATGCTTCAATGTGATGCAGTCCACCCTGAAGGTTTATACGAAACAGCCGATTAAGCGCCCCCAGCGGTTGCCTGTCAGGAATATTGAGAACCAAACAGTCTTCCGATGTTCTCGTTCCTGACAGCCAACCGCTGGGGGCGGCACTCTCCTGATTTATTTTTCGCTGTGATGCTGCGCATCATGTGGGTTATATTAAACCTTGATATCAATATCAAGGTTAATTGTTGACGGACACCTGTTTTTTCAAGTATATTTGTATGAAAGCCATCAGCTTTCAGTAAACAATTACAAATTTTTTCCTGCTGGTTACTGACGGCTGACGGCTTTCATGATTTGCTGTGATGCTGTGCAACCTGGGGGGTATAATGAAAAACAATATGACACATATCAGCTCAGTCCTTGATTCCGCCCTTGAAAACTTCAGGGTCACCTCTGATACGGAAATGATCAGAATCTGGAAGCTGTGGGATGAGGCAGTGGGAGACACCATTGCCCGGAATGCCAAACCCGGTGCCTTTAAAAAGGATATTCTCCTTGTCCATGTATCAAGCTCCGTGTGGATGCAGCAGCTGAGATTTCTAAAACAGGACCTGATCAGCCGTATCAACTTTGCACTTGGACAGGAGCTTGTAAGAGAAATAAGATTTAAAATTGCAAACCTGCACGCGTAAATATTTCTTTGATAATCAATTAACCATCTTCCAGCCCCAAAAGGGCTACCGGTTTTCCATGGACCCCGTTCTGCTGGCCGGCCATGTAAAAATAAGGGGAAGGGAATCCATACTGGATATCGGCACTGGATGCGGTATTCTGCTTCTTCTGCTGTTGTTTCGGCATCCGGGCATCTCTGCCACAGGCATTGAAATCCAGACCGAGCTTGCTGAAATTGCCCAAAAAAACCTGGCATTCAACCATTTCCAGGCCAGAAGCAAAATCCTCTGCCAGGATATTAAAAAAACTGATTTATCCCAGATCAAAAGAAAGCCGGACATTATTGTTGCCAATCCTCCCTACAAAAAAAAGAACAGCGGCAGAATCAGCCCGGACAGGCAGCGGACCATTGCCAGGCATGAAACAGCAATGACCCTTGAGGATCTGGCCGCAGCAGCCGACCGTCTCCTGCCCCGGGCGGGAACTGCCTATTTCATCTATCCTGCCGAGCGGACAACAGACCTTGTCTGCACGATGAACGCCTTCAGTATTTCACCGGTAAACCTGCAGTTTATCTACACCGGCAGGGTCAAATGCGCAAAACTTGTTCTGTTCAAAGGAATTAAACACGCAGCCGCCCCCCTTATTGTACTTCCCCCTTTTTTTACAGATACCCTGAATTGTTGATACTCGATTATCAAATTTTTATGGCAGGGCTGAGCGCCGCCCCCTGCGGTTGCCTGTCACTCGATCATCAAGTGTTTTGAATACCGCCGCCCCCAGCGGTTGCCTGTCAGGAACGAGAACGTCGGAGGAATTTTAATTATGGCTTTCACCCCGATACACTGCATTGTAACTCACTGAAATCATATCGATGAAAACCGGCATTTTTTTTTAACCCCCCAGGGCCTTACCATTAGAATTGCACCAGGCAATCTTTATCCTTGACATATGACGTAAAAAAAGATAATTAGATTTGATTATCAATGCGGAGAGGTGACCGAGTGGCTGAAGGTGCTCGCCTGGAAAGCGGGTGTACTGTCAAAGGTACCGAGAGTTCGAATCTCTCCCTCTCCGCCATTTTCACGTCACCCAGGTAACATGTCATATCAAGTACTCGCACTAAAATACAGATCCCAGACCTTTAAAGATGTAATTGGCCAAACCCATGTAACCACCACCCTTGCCAATTCAATTGCATCAAACCGTGTGGCCCATGCCATTCTTTTTACAGGTCCCAGGGGCACGGGAAAAACAACCATTGCCCGTATTCTGGCAAAAGCCATGAACTGCGAAAAGGGCACCTCCCCAACCCCCTGCAACCAGTGCCATTCCTGCAGAACAATTACCTCGGGCAATGCAGCAGACGTGTTTGAGATCGACGGGGCATCCAACAACAGCGTGGACCAGATAAGAGAACTTCGGAATAATGTCGACTATATGCCCACCTCATCCCCGTATAAAATATATATCATTGATGAAGTACACATGCTGAGCAATGCTGCTTTCAATGCGCTGCTCAAAACCCTGGAAGAACCCCCGGACCATGTTCTCTTCATTTTCGCAACCACTGAATCCCACAAAATTCCAGTGACCATCCTGTCCAGGTGCCAGCGCCATGATCTTGGCAGAATTCCCCTTTCCCTGATATCCGATCATCTGTCAGACATCTGTGAAAAAGAAGGATTTTCCCTTGCAAAGGAAAGCCTCAATATGATTGCTGCCGAGGCAGATGGTTCCATGCGGGACGGCCTAAGCCTTCTGGACAGAATCATATCTAGCAGCCCTGAAAAAGAAATCAGCCACCAGGCAATCCTGATAAATTTAGGAATTGTGGACAAGCTGATTGTTTTTCAACTGGCCTCAGCCGTGCTTTCTTCAAACGGGGCAGAGGTGATAGATCTCATTAACCAGGTATACGAACAGGGCCATGATTTAAAAAAATTCTACAGCGACCTTATCTGCCATTTTAGAAATCTTGTGATTGTTAAAATTGCAAAAAAAGAAACCCCTGCTGCAGACATCAGCGATCATGACCGGGAAACCATACTGAAACTGGTTGAGCCCTTTCCCCAGACCAGTTTGATCCAGATGCTTGATATCCTTTTAAAGGAAGAATCCCTTATCCGGTTTTCAACGCATACCAAAAGCGCCATGGAAACGGTGCTTTTAAAACTGGTTCTGGTCCGTCCGGGGTTTGATATTGACGAGATGATTGAAAAACTCGACGCTGTTGCCGCTTCCATCAAAGCCGGTCTGGAAAGACAAAGGCCTGTAACAGACACGACATCTTCTATTTCAGATCCCGGTTTCCAGGACAAAAAGCAGAAAAACCATGGGGCTGCTGATCCTGCCCCCTATTCAGACCCTGCTCTTTGTAAACCTGAAGGCGCTATTACAGAAGTAGACGATGGGCCCTGCCCTGGCCCATCTGTGAATAGAGACTCGGACTTCTCTGTGAAGAGAAAGCCTGAAAGCCCTGGGGATAAAGTATCTGGAACATCTGTGATGAACAGAGACCCTGAAAGCCCGGGAGATGAAATTTCTGGCCCCCCTGTGAACAAAGCCCCTGAAAGCATTAGGGATAAAAGCCCTGATCTCCCTGTGAACAAAGCCCCTGGTGGAGGCCGTTTAAACAAAGACCCTGAAAAGCCAGTGAATGACCCCCCCCCTTCTGGAAAACCTGGGAACTGGCAGGGATTTGTGTCCCGGGTGAGAGAAAGCCTGCCCGTGGTTGCCGCCATTCTGGGCAAAGCCGTGTGCAGGGATATTTCAGAAAACGCCTTGACCATTGAAGTCCACGGCACATCTTTTGACGGCACCCGGGTAAAAAGCAAAAAACAGGAACTGGAAGCCATCTGTAATGACTATTTCAAAAAAGAGATTCGCCTTGAAATTGTTGACAAAACCCGCTCTGCTGGAAAACAGGCGGACAACCGGAAAAAAACACCGGCAGAATTAAAACAGGCCGTTATAACCCATCCTGTGGTTGCAGAAGCTGTAAAAACCTTTAACTGCAGTATTGTTGATATAAAAATAAAGGAGTCATAAAATGAAAAATATGAGTGGTATGATGAAGCAGGCCCAGAAAATGCAGAAAGAAATGCTTAAAATGCAGGAGGAGCTTGCCGAAAAAACCGTGGAAAGCAGTGCAGGCGGCGGCATGGTAAAAGTTGTGGCCAATGGCAGCCAGAAGATTGAATCCATTGCCCTGGAAAAGGAAATTGTTGACCCTGAGGATATAGAAATGCTCCAGGATCTGGTCTTGGCTGCAGTAAACGATGCTTTGAACAAATCCCAGGAAATGGTTTCCGGTGAAATGAACAAAATCACCGGCGGATTAAAGATTCCTGGAATGTAATGTCTGTAAATTTATATCCTGAATCCATTCTCAGCTTAATAACCTCCCTTGCCCGGCTGCCCGGCATTGGCAGAAAAACGGCTGAGCGTCTTTCCATGCACATTCTCCATGCCCCTGAACATGAGGTAAAGCAGCTGGCAGCTGATCTTCTCAGATTAAAGTCCAGTGTCCATCTCTGTTCCACCTGCTTTGCCCTGTGCGACGGGGACCACTGCAAGATATGCACTAACCCGGCTAGGGACAAATCCATTATCTGTGTGGTGGAAAACCCTGCAGACATGGCATCCATTGAGAAATCAGGTGCTTTTTCAGGGGTTTACCATATTCTCGGCGGAGCCCTGTCCCCCATGGACGGTATCGGTCCCGACGAGATCCGGTTAAAGGAATTGTTTGCCAGGGCCGCCCATCCCTCTGCCAGGGAGATCATCATTGCCACAGGGACCGATGTTGAAGGAGAGGCTACGGCATCATATATTTCAGACAGTTTAAACGGGAAAAATTTAAAAATCACCCGGATTGCATCAGGAATCCCCATGGGAGGTGATCTCCAGTATGTGGATCAGGTAACAATGCAGCGGGCCCTGGAGGGATGGCATGGATTCTGAATTCAAGACAGGCAGTGATATTTTTCAATGCACCCAGTGCGGCGCATGCTGTAAAGGATACGGCGGCACCTATGTCACTGAAGCCGATATCACAAAGATTTCAGCATATATTAATTGCCCGGAAAAAACCTTTGTAGAAAAATATTGTACAAAATCAGGAAAAAAACTGATTCTCAAACAGGGACCCGACGAATCCTGTATTTTCTTTGATGCAAACTGCACCATCCACCCCGTAAAACCCTATATGTGCCGGGCATGGCCATTTATTAAAGCCGTTGTTGACCAGCCTGAAAACTGGGAGGCCATGGGCAATTCCTGTCCGGGCATCAAAAAAAATGTACCCCAAACCATCCTGAAAAAGATAGTATCCATGGAAATCGAAAAACTTAACACTCGATTATCAAATTTTTATAGAAGGGCCGATTAAGCGCCCCAGCGGTGCTGTTCAAAAAACTTGATGATCAAGTAACCGCCCTGTTAATG
Organism: Thermodesulfobacteriota bacterium; assembly: GCA_034660495.1. Taxonomy (GTDB): domain Bacteria; phylum Desulfobacterota; class Desulfobacteria; order Desulfobacterales; family Desulfobacteraceae; genus DATFJZ01. The sequence continues at coordinate 6,663 of JAYEJJ010000260.1, forward strand.
CCTGAGTATAAAATTGGGCCCGGCTATCAGCAGTGTATTTGGCAGAGTGGACTGAACCAGCTCCATGGTGCTGCCGAAAAACACATCCTTTACCACACCGTGGCCGTAGGCGCCTAGAACTACCAGAGCATCATGGGGAACATGGTAGAGATTGTGATTAAACTTTCCCTCATTAAAAAAATGCCATTTTCTGACCCTGGTTTCTACTTCCTGCTGAAACCCCTTTTCTTCAAAAATCCGCATAAAATCCGCCTGGGATCGTCCACTGGCCTGGGTAAACAGGTCAAGGGGTTTCTGGCTCAGCCGGCTTAACATCAGACCCAGTTTAAAGGCATTGACTGCATTGGCTGATCCCCCGAAAAACACCATAATGCTTTTCCATTTTTTAAACAGAGAACTTGGCATTAAAACGGGAAATTTTGCCGCATTGATAATCCGTCTCACCTTGCTGCCGATATGGCCCAGACTGATCTTGCTGGAAAGATCGGTTATGCTTCTGGGGCAGCACATAAAATCAAAATCCACAGGAAGATCCGGCAGGGTTGATGCCGTGAAATTCTTTGGTTCAATAAACCTGGGGTTGATCCCGTACTCTTCCGCCAGAGCACCGGCATTGCTCCTTGCGGTTTCCGGCCGTGTCAGGTAGGAATGATCCAGGTCCACCTGAACCACATCGTTTTCATAATACATGAGAAATTTTGTAAACTCAGGAATATATACCACAATGGACGCATTGATTTCTCTACAGAAATACAGGGACTGCATAAATATTTCCCGTCCCAGGGGGGTGTTTCTGAACACATGAAACAGGGTGATTTCCATAATTCCTCCTAATAAAACCTGGGTAAAACCTGGGTAAAACCTGGGTAAAACCTGGGTAAAACCTGGGCTGTGTGAACGCTATAAAGTTCGGGGTGTCTGAACGCTATAACACCTGGGCTGTCTGAACGTTGAGTTCATCTCTGTATTTGTCAAGCAGGGTCCCCTTGGATACCATGCCCACAAACCGATGGTTGGACACAACAGGCATGGAAAACAATTTTTTGGCACTCATCCGCTGGAGCACCTCTGACAGATCATCATCATAGTTTGCCGTTTCCGGATCAGGGTCCATGATCTGATCCACCAGAACGGTATCATGCATCAGGGTATTAAACAGATAGGGCCGGAAATGATCAAACTGGACCATACCCAGAAAAACCTTTGTTTTTTCATCTGCCACTGGGAAATACATTCGTTTGGATCGTTTCACAATCTGAAGAAAATCCCTTAACAGCATGGTGGGATGCACGACAATACAGTCCTTTTCAATCACTTCACGGATACTGATATCGGCCAGCACCCTTGAATCCGTCCCCGGCCGGAGCAGGGCCCCCCGGTCTGCCAGGTCTTTCATATAAAACGAGGCAGGTTCAAAATAATGGGTAATGGTGGTGGACAAAGCTGACACAACAATCAAGGGAAGCATTACCTCATAGCTTCCTGTAATTTCAAGGATCAGAAAAATACCGGTAAGGGGTGCCTGAAGAATACCGCTGAGCATGCCAGCCATCCCCAGCAAAGCAAAACAGCCTTCACTGGCTGTTATCAGACCCGGAAAAAGCAGATCAACAAACCTGTGATACACCAGCCCTGCAAAACTGCCGATCACAAGACAGGGGGCAAATATCCCGCCGGAACCGCCCCATCCCAGGGTAAGGGAGGTGGCCAGAATTTTAGCGGCAAAGGCCACGGCGGCAATGGTGAGCCCGGACCTGAAAAGCCCCTCTATCATGGCATGGATGGAACCATAACCCTCGCCAAGGACATCAGGCACTGCATATCCCAGAAGCCCCACAGCACACCCGCCCATGGCCGCCCTGATCCAGAAGGGCACAGGCAGTCGGGCAGACACCTGATGCATCTGGCGGACCAGCCGGGTCAGCATTAAAGAACCAAGGGAGGCCACTACGGCAATGCCGATGCAGGAAATCAAATCAAACCCGCCCACATGAAACCCGCTGCTCTCAAAAACAATGCTGTTGCCCTGAAATATCCGGCTCACCTCTGCGCCGGCCACCGAGGCAACAGCTAAGGGAATCATATTGACCATGGACCATTCCCCCAGGATAATCTCCATGGAAAAAATCATTCCCGTCAACGGCGCATTAAATATAGAGGCAATGGCACCGGCAGCTCCGCATCCCACAAGGGTGACCCGCTGCCGGTCGTTGAGATAAAACAATTGCGCAATATTGGAGCCTATGGCGGCCCCGCTCATCACCACCGGCGCTTCTGGCCCGGCAGATCCCCCGCTGCCAATGGTCAGGCAACTTGAAACCAGCCGTGATATGCTCGATCTGAACCGCATCAGGCCGCCGTACCGCGACACACTGTATATCACCTCAGGCACCCCGTGGCCGGCCCCTTCATTCATTATCTTTTCCAGGTAAAGGGAAGATGCCATGGCGCCCAGGCCCGGCAGAAGAAAGGCCCACCACAGGTGCCGGATATCATGCAGGGCATCCAGGGTAAACAACAGGGTTCGGTTTAAGGCAACCGCGGCAAGGCCGCTGCAGATTCCCACCAGAATCCCGAAAAAAATCAGCAGCAGCCGGTCGTCCCTGCGGAAAAAGGCCAGCCGCCCAGGATACCGCCAGAAAAAAAACTTCTTCATACCCCCTGAATCCCACTCGTTTCAATATTTTTTTCCATATCTTTCACCTGGTGAAAAAAATCATCAGGAGCAGGAAAAGTTTTAAGAAAATCCACAAAACTGTTGTCTCTGAGAAAATAGGATAATTTGGACAGCATGGCAAGATGGGTTTCCATGGTGGGACTCAGGATAAGAAACAGAATCGACACCGGCATTTTATCAATGGAATCAAAGTCAATTTCGTTTTCAAGAAAACAGGTGAGAATCATGGGCATTTTAAACCATCCGTCCATGGGCGTTCTCGGGTGGGGAACGGCAACCCCCCTGCCAATTCCGGTAGAGGTCAGCTGCTCCCTGGCAATAAGCTGATCCAGAAGCGATTTAAGATTCTCTTGTGACAGACCCGGCACAAGTTCTACCGCGTTTTTTAAGACCTCTGCCTTATCACTTCCTGGAACCTGATTAAAACATCCGCCCTGTGTTAAGGCATTGTAAAGCGCCAGGCCCCCTGGCCGGGTTTCAGATTCTTTTTTTGCTGACCGCTCCCTTTTGTATACCATTTGTTTTCTGGCAGCCCATGCCCTTAATTCAGACTCTTTAAAAATCCCCTGCTGTCCCTGCCTGTCAATTGGAATCCGGCCCTGTCTGATCCATCTCACCAGGGTCTCGGGATTCAAATCCAGCCGCTGTGCAATTTCTGATATGCCAAGTTTCATAAATATTCTGTATTTCTATTTCCTGTTTTCAAAGATTTATTTCCCAGTCTCCATACCGGCAAAGGCCCGGGCAATACTGTCCCTTTCATAAACCAGTTCCACCCGCCGGTTCCTTGCCCGCCCCTGATTCGTATCATTGGTGGCCACAGGGTGATACTGGGCATATCCTTCAGCAGATATCAGTTGAGGATTGACCCCCCTGTCAACAATCAGCCTGACCACCGTGCAGGCCCGTAAACTGGAGAGCTCCCAGTTGGAAGGGATGCGGGGCGTGCTGATGGGGGTTGCATCGGTAAAACCCTTTACCTTAACATGATAGGCAAACCGTGAAAGGATGGAGGCCACCTTTTTCATTATATCCATCCCCCGAGGAGTCAGTTCAGTGCCCCCGGGCTCAAAAAGCAGAAGGTCAGACAGGGTGATAACCACCCCCACATCGGTTTCAGAAACCGACACCATGCCCCCGAGCTTATTAAACATGACAAGCTCCCGGACTTCACTGACAATGTCATCTATCTCCTTTTGAATCATACCCCCGAGTTCATCTATTTTCTGATTGTCCACCGGCTTTTCCGACGGGACGGCATGCATGGTCAGCCCTTCCCTGGTCCCGGTTTCAGGAGCCGACTGAACACCAAGGGCACTGCGCAGGGATTCGACCAGTTCCTTGAATGTCTCCTGCTGGGTAGTGCTCATTGCAAAAAGAAGGACAAAAAAGCACAGCAAAAGGGTGACAAGATCTGCAAAGGTGGCCATCCATTTAGGTGCCCCCCCGCCGGAGCCCTCCTCTTCCTCATCCTGAAAAGATGCCAGGACCGGTGCTTCTTCTTCTTTGTCATCAGCCATATATCAGCCTTTTAGGGAGTTGGAATACAATAATTATCCAAATTTTGTGCAGGCCAATTTATATAATCGGGTTGTTCGTCTTCAAGGCATGATGACAGGTGCATAGTGAACTATGTGCCTGTTATCACAACGCAGAAGACGGGCAAAAAGACAAACAAAATGGATAATTATTTTAATCCACCTCCCTTAGTGTGCAGGGTTAAACTTATTTGATCCGGTTTGAACATTTAACACTCGATTATCAAGTTTTTATGGAAGAACCGCTGGGGGCGGTGCTGTTCAAAAAACTTGATGACCGAGTAACAGCATTATCAGACACGACCCTGTTATCAGGAATCATTATCTGCGCCCTTGGCGCCCTCACCCAGATAGACGTTCAGCTTGTCTTCCATGAGCCTTGGGTGCTCCCCCTCTCTGATCGAGACAACCCCTTCATAGATTATTTTCATATTGGAAATTTCCTCGGTGCTCCGTATCTGAAGCTTTTCAGTCATGGGGATGAAAAAAAGATTGGCAAGAACGGCTCCGTAAAATGTGGTTATCATGGCAACGGCCATTTTCGGGCCAATGGAAGAAGGATCATCCAGGTTGGCCAGCATCTGAACCAGACCGATCAGTGTGCCCACCATACCAAAAGCCGGTGCAAAGGCGCCCATGCTGGCATACATAGCGTATCCGGTTTTGTGCTCGGCCTTTGTCAATCCCATTTTCTTCTGCATGATCTGGGCAATATCCGCTGTTTTTACCCCGTCCACCGTCATCTGCAGCGCCCTTTCCAGATAGGGATCATTTGTGTCCTTTATATCCCCTTCAATGGACAGAAGCCCCCCCTTTCTGGCTTTATTGGATATCTCAACCAGATTGGCAATGATATCTTCCGGCTTTTCAATTTTAAACATAAACACCTTCATGGTGACTTTTACAATGGTCAAAATGTCCTTAAGGGGATATGCAATCATTGTTGCAGCAAGGGTACCGCCAACAACGACCATGACAGATGGAAGATTCCAGAACATGCCAAGGCCGCTGCCCAGGAGAATGGTCACACAAACAAAGCCAATACCCGACACAATACCTATAATTGAAGCCAGATCCATACTATTCCACCTTTATGCTAATTGTTTCTTCCAGGGGATACGACCGGTTGTATTTCATCATCATTTTGATAGATTCTTCTGTGAGCACGGTACCTGCGGAAAAAAGTTTGGTACCCGAAGCGGTAAACATGCCCTCGCAGGTCTCCATACCCGGCACAAGCTGATAGATCCCCACCTCCCTGACCTTACCTGGCTGAGAGTTCATGGATTTGAGTGCATATTTCCCAAGACAGCGGACAATTCCGGAATCAAGCCGTGTTCCCGCGCTCTCTTCAAGCTGGACAAGCAGCTCTTCCACAGGCTGTTCAGGATTGGCGTACCAGAGATCATTCAGTAAATCAGCACCTGCCAGAATTCGTGACAACAAGGGAATGGACCTGCGTTTCAGACCATCTGGCCATCCAGATCCGTCAACATTTTCATGAAGATGCCTGATGATCTCTGCCACATCTTCAAATCCTGAAAATTTTTCCAGAAAAAAAGCGCCTTTTTCAGGGTGCCGGTCAAATATTTTCTGTTCATAATCGGTAAGGTCTGATTTTTTCTTTGCAAACAGAAGATCCGGAACAAAAAGCAGCCCTGTTTCATGGAGCAGAGCTGCCCGCTTCAACTTTTTTCTGTCATAAGGGCTGACTTTAATTTTTTCAGCTGTAAAATCAGCAATCTCAGCTGTTCTTCGACCGTGTTCCTTGTTGTTTGCCTTTCTTGCCACTGTCATTTCAGCAATAAACAACTCAAGCTGCTTTAAATTATCCTGATACCGGATGGACAATGTCTGAATTTCCCTTCTCAGATCTTCCCGCTCAAGGGTCATTATATTGATCTGCTTCAAGGTATTGTGTATCAGCTCTTTTTCCCTGTTCCAGGCTTTTTTGGCGCGGACAAAACCGGCTTTATATTTGTCTGCCGTTTCCATTGAACGTTCAAGCATTCTGCTTTTCAGGACCAGCTGCTGTTTCAATTCTATTCTTTCAAGATACAAAGCTGTTTTTTTAACCAGCTCATGAATTGAAAAGGGATACCATAAAACATCGTCAAATCCATTTTCAAGGAGATACAGCCGCTGAGAGGCCACTGTCTCAGGGGAAATCACAGCTATAAAAACAGGGTTTCCGACATTATCTTTTTTCTTGAAATCAGAAACAAGCCCAATACATTTTCCCCGGGAGTTCTGAAAAACATCCATCATAATAAAATCCGGCTTAAAATTTGAACTTGAATCAGATCCCAAAAAATTTTTCAGATCATCTGTAATTTTTATCTGCCAGTCTGTCTTCCGGGACAGGGACGTCAGAACATCTGAAATCTCAGACCTTTCTGTAGACCGGACATAAAGTGTTCGCTTGCTGTACTGGCTGACAGTTTTTTTCATCATCGAAAGCAGACTATAACAATTCAGTCAATAATTCAAATAATTTTTAAGAGGCCGGGGCCTGTTCAGAATAGGATTTCATCCACCAGTTGTCCCAGGAAGTCTCCATTATACTGCTGGCCAGATCCCGGCCGATGTCTGTTTTAAGCCGTTCAACAACAAAGGGCAGCCATTTTTCAGGCGATTTTGCGCCGGTATCTTTATGCTTTTTCAATTCAAGAATAAAGGACAGCTGATCAGCATCATTGGCAAGCTTTGCCTCCTGGGTTTTTCCCTGGTTGAACTCTTCAATAAGTGCCTGCAGTTCATCCCCAAAGGAAAGCCCTGTGGCCATGTCCCTGACAGCCTTAGCTTCTTTTGCATGAACATATTGTTTCTGCACATAGTTGAGATCCCCTGTTCTGGTCTCGGGCAGATCATGAATCAGGCCCATGGATATGAGTTTTTCCCGGTCAATATCAGGCACTGTTTTTGACATAACCAGACAGATGAATCCGGTCATAAAAGAATGTTCCGCAACACTTTCCCTTCCTGAGCCCAGGAAATGATATCCCGACCTTGGCAGTTCCTTTAGAGTTTTTGTTTCAAAAAACAGATCTGCAATTCTTTTCATACGCTGTATTCCCTTTTTTAGCCAGTATAAGGGATCTTCCAAAAAATAATCCACGCATATTATTTTCTTCCAGATCCCTAATTTCTTGACATCCTGTTTTACAAAGGGTTAAATATACACTATATCTCTATAAAAATCACGGTACATTCAAAACTTTTATACAGGAGATACAGCATGAAAAAAAATAATACAGGATTATTCTGGATAACCCTGGCAGTTCTTCTCATATTTCCCCTGCTGTCCTTTGCCGGGGAAAAAGGAGAAAACACTCCGGCATTTTACTATACCATTAAAAAAGGAGATACCCTCTGGGATCTGTCCCGGCGGTTCTACAACTCCAGCTGGGAATGGCCGGGGCTGTGGAGCATCAACCAGCAGTTAACCAATCCCCACTGGCTGTATCCCGGCAATAAAATCAGGATATATTTAAAAAAGACTTTGACTCAGCCTTCCAGACCATCAGAAAAGCCGCCCATCATTGTTACCCCGAAAATTCTGCCGACCCTTTACTACCCGGAAATGGACGGGATCAGCTTTATCAGGCAGCGCCCGATTCCCTCCCTTGGCAGGGTGATAAAAGGAGAACATGACCAGGTGATGATCACTGAAAATGAACTGGTTTATATTGAAGTCACAGGAAGCACTCCCATGGAAGAGGGACAGAAATACCTGGTGTTTTCAACTGAGCCCATTTTCTATTCCCAGGGTGTAAAAGATGGGGAAGACCGCATCCAGGGCATCCTGCACCAGATTAAAAGCCTTGCTACGGTCCTTGAAAATCACGGCACCTACGTTAAAGCCAGGATAATCAACAATTTCAGATATACAGAATCCAAAGACAGGGTCATGGCCTATGAGAAAAAAGAAACCCATGTTAAAATACATCCCCGGTCAGAAAACATTCAGGGCCGGCTGATCAGATCGGAAAACAACAACAGGCTTCTTGGAAACAACGCCATTGCCTTTATCAATCTGGGTGAAACCAGCAATATCCACCAGGGACAGATCTATAATGTGCTAAAGCGCCACGCGCCTGCCGGCAGATCACTCAAAGTGACCATCAGGCCCTCCATTATCGGAAAAATAATTGTTCTTCATACTGAAAAAAGAACATCAACGGTCATGGTGCTGAGCAACCGCAGGGAAATCAGCCCCCATGCATTCATCGGCCAGGCTGACAATATCTCAGTTTTTCAGTCATCCCGTGACATGTAAGCGCAAGGCCCTGGCTGCAGTCAAACAGGGCTGACCGGCTGCAAGGTCATGTCAGAGTCCCGGGAAATCAGATCCAGGTGACCCTGAGGACTTCCTGGTATGTGGTGATACCGGCAAGCATCTTGTCAACGGCATTCTCCCTCAGGGAGGTAAGGCCTTCCATTCTGGCCCGTTTTCTAAGGCCTGATATGCTCACATCTGCTGATGTCATCTTTTTCAGGCTTTCTGTATAGGGCAGCACCTCAAAGACAGCTTTTCTCCCCTTGTAACCGGTGTTTCTGCACTTGGGGCATCCTTTTCCCGCCTTTAGTTTGACCGGGCCCCTGCGCCCCAGATCCAGACCCATGGCCTTGAGCTCATCTGCATCCATTTCAAAAGCGGTGATACAATGGGGGCAGATGGTGCGGACAAGACGCTGGGCAACAATACCTGCCAGGGATGCATGCACCAGAAACGAAGGAACACCGATATCCAGCAGCCGGGTCACCGAGGAAACCGCATCATTGGTGTGCAGGGTGGACAGCACGAGATGACCTGTAAGCGCGGCCTGCACAGCACTCTGGGCAGTCTGCAGGTCTCTGATTTCCCCGACCATGATGATATCCGGGTCCTGACGGAGAATATTCCTTAAAATGGAGTCAAAGGTCACATCAATGGCCGGCTGGACAGAAATCTGATTAAAATCCTCATGGATCATTTCAATGGGCTCTTCAATGGTTGTTATATTGACGGCAGGGGTTGACAGGGATCTCAAAGTCGAATACAGGGTTGTGGATTTACCGCTTCCTGTGGGGCCTGTGACAAGGATAATCCCGTGGGGCAGGGAAATCATCTGTTTATATCTTTCCAGATCCTTTGGGGAAAAGCCGAGATGATCAATATCCTGGAGCAGGACATCAGGATCCATGATTCTCATGACAATTTTCTCGCCAAAAGCAACAGGGATAGTGGATACTCTGATCTCAATTTCAGTCCCTTGTTTTTCCGTCTTGATGCGCCCGTCCTGAGGTCTGCGCTTTTCCGCCATATCCAGGCGGGACAGGGTTTTTATCCGGCTGATAACGGCATTGTGAACCTTTCTTGGAAGCTTGAACACAGTATGCAGCATCCCGTCAATGCGCATCCTGACCAGACTTGTTTCCCGTTTGGGCTCAATATGGATATCGCTGGCCCGCTGGTCAAAGGCATAGGAAAACAAATGATTGACCGCATTAACAATATGATGGTCTGTGGCGGGAAGCTCTTCTGAGGATTGAAGACGGACATACTGCTCCAGATTACCCAGGTCCACCGAGGTCTTTGAAAACTGATCTTCCGCTGCTGAGATGGAGCGGCGGAACCCGAAAAATTCATCAATCAGCTTGATAATATCTGTTTTTGAACTGACCACAGGCGTTACCTTGAGATTGGAAACCCGCTGCACATCTTCAATGGCTTCATGGTTGAACGGATCAGGAGTGGCCACCACAAGACGGCCCTCCGCCATTTCCAGGGGAAGCAGCAGATGCCTCATGGCAAATGTCCTGGGTATAATCCTGGTCACAAGGTTCAGCTCCAGGGTCAGGGGATCAATCTTTTTATAATCCACTCCCCAGCCTTCAGCCAATGCAGCGTAAAGAGTGTCTTCATCAATTATTTTCAAGGGGTTGTCTGCCCGTTTCAGCTTCAGGGCGGAAATTACATCGGAAAAAGTTACCAGGTTCTGAATTCCAGCAGTAAAACAATTTTTCCCGCTGTCTGCCCGTTTCTTTTCCAGATTCTTTTTTAACCGGGTTTCATTTTTTAAAAGGTCCTCTGCTTTTTTCCTTGACATCAGACCGGATTGGACCAGGATAGCGCAGATGTTTTCCGATGCATAAGGCGCTTTGTTTTTATTCATTCCCCACCTCTGTTTGTCACAATTCACTGTAACTCGATCATCAAGTGTAAGGGCTCAGGATTAAATTTATTTGCTCAAATTCCTTTAATATGATAATTGGAGTCTATTATGACACAAATCATCAGTATATCCAACCAAAAGGGTGGTGTAGGTAAAACCACCACCGCCGTAAATCTTGCTGCAGCGCTTGCCCTAACAGGTAAAAAAATCCTGCTGGTGGACTGCGATCCCCAGGCCAACGCAACCTCTGCAACAGGGCTTGATAAAAACGCGTTACAGGTTTCCCTTTACCACGGTCTGATCAAGGACGCTTCTCCCCATGATATCATCTGTAATACAGATACAACCCATCTTCAAATCATGCCGGCCAATGTGGAACTTATCGGTTTTGAGGTTGAAATGATGAATGAAGCATTAAGAGAGGAAATGCTCAAAAAACTGCTTGCCCCATTAAGGTCAGATTATGATTTTATTTTCATAGACTGCCCGCCCTCTCTCACCCTTTTAACATTAAACGCACTGGCTGCGGCGGATTTTGTTCTGATTCCCCTGCAAAGTGAATTTTTTGCCCTGGAGGGCCTGGGACAGCTGCTGGCCACAATCAAGCGCATCAAGGTATCCATCAATCCTTCCCTTAAAATCAAAGGCATCCTGCTGACCATGTTTGACAAGCGGACCAACCTCTCAAAACAGGTGGTGGCAGATGCAGAAATGCATTTTAAAGACATGATTTTTAAGACAAAGATTCCAAGAAACATAAGACTGGGTGAAGCCCCGAGTTTTGGAATGCCGGTGATCACCTATGACAGAGCATCCATGGGATCACAGAGTTATATTGCCCTTGCAAAGGAATTCCTTGAACGATGACTAAAAAAACCAAGCGCACCGGACTGGGCAGAGGCATTTCAGCCCTTATCCCCGGGATTGAATCCCTGGACGAGCACAGCAGTGATTTTTTCATGTGCAGAATTGAAGATATTAGCCCCAACCGATATCAGCCAAGGTCCAATTTTTCCGAAGAAGATCTGGACCGGCTGAAGGAGTCCATTATAGAACAGGGTATTCTTCAACCGCTCCTGGTCAGGAAAAATGATGACAGCTATGAACTCATAGCCGGAGAAAGAAGGCTGAGGGCTGCCAAAAAGGCCCATTTCACCCATGTACCAGCCCTTATCAAGGCACTTACCAACGAACAGATGCTTGAGGTATCGATCATTGAAAACATCCAGCGGGAAAATTTAAATCCTCTGGAAGAAGCTCATGCCTACCACCGGCTTATCACTGAATTTCAATATACCCAGGCTGAGGTGGCCGGAAAAGTAGGTAAAAGCAGATCTGCCATTGCCAATTTTATACGTTTGATCACCCTGCCTGAACCCATCAGAAAAAGTCTGGATGCAAAGGAAATATCAATGGGACATGCCAGGGCACTGCTGGGTGCGGAATCAGAAGAAGAGCAGTTAGAGGCCTGGGAAATTGTAAAGACCAGGGCCCTTTCCGTGCGGGCAACGGAAAAACTCATCCAGAACATCAAATCCCGGCCTGAAAAGAAACACCAGGATATTCCCTCTGACCAGGAAAAAGAGCTGAAGCAGATCTGTGCCATGCTTGAGAAAAAAATCAATTCAAAAGTCAATATCAAGAAAAATGGGGAAAAGGGGAAACTGACGATCAGTTTTAATAACCAAACAGAACTGGACCGTATTCTGACCCTTTTCAACGCAGACCAATGAAGATAACAATTGCCAAAACAGCTGGATTCTGCATGGGGGTGAGGCGGGCTGTTGATATGGTTCTGGACGCATCCCGGAGCACCCAGGGTCCCATATACACATACGGCCCTCTGATTCATAACCCCCAGGCCCTTGAAATGCTTGAAGAAAAAGGCATACCAAGCATTTCCGCCATTCCGGAAAAGGCAGAGGGAACCATTCTTATCCGGGCCCACGGGGTTCCGCCCCAGGAGGAGAAAGCCCTTGAAAAAGCAGGTTTTACGGTTATCAATGCCACATGCCCCCGGGTGATCCGGGTTCAGACCATTATCAGAAAATATGCAGAAAAGGGATATGCGGCCATTATTATTGGCGACCGGGACCACCCTGAAGTAAAGGGACTTCTCGGGTATGCACCCGAAAACGGGTACACGGCTGCATCAATGGAAGAATTTAAAGCCCTTCCTGAATTTTCAAACGCCGTGATTGTGGCCCAGACCACCCAGAACACCGCCCTTTACAATGACATCAAACAATGGACCCAGACCCACAACCCCCATTACCTTATCTTTGACACCATATGCGATTCAACGGAAAAGCGCCAGGCAGAAGTTCGAACCATTGCAGAAAAAAGTGATGCCATTGTCGTCATCGGCGGCAAAAAAAGCGGCAATACCCGAAGGCTTGCTCAGATTGCCAAAGAAACAGGAAAGCCCTGGTTTCACATAGAAGACATAACGGAACTGGATTTTGAAAAGCTGGCAGATGCTGAATCTGTGGCTGTTACCGCAGGGGCGTCCACGCCCAACTGGATCATCAACAAAACCTGCCGGGCCATTGAAGAATTTTTCCTGAAAAGAAAGCATTTTACCTCTCCGTTTTTATTTCAGACAAGGGATTTTCTTTTAAAATCAAACCTGCTTCTGGCCCTGGGGGCAGGATGTCTGACCTATACCTCCTTTCGGCTCCAGGGACTGGATCACAATATTATCCATGCCTTTATTGCCATGCTGTACATTTTGTCCATGCAGATCATCAACAATATTTTTTCCATAAAATCCGACAAATACAACAATCCAGGCAGGGCACTGTTCTACGGCAGGCATAGAACGCTCCTTACCATTATTTCTGCTGCCTGCGGCGGGGCTGGTCTTTTCATGGCCTTTTTTCTCAATACCATATCCTTTTATGTTCTCATGGTAATGAGCATCCTGGGGCTGTCGTATAATTTTAAAATAATACCGGGAGGTATAAGTGGCGACAGAATAAAACGGATAAAAGATATCCCCGGGTCCAAAACCATTCTCATATCAGCTGCCTGGGGAATTGTAACCACTATTCTGCCCGGCATGAATGAATCAGTACCGGTTTCCCTGTTACCAGCCTTGATTTTCTGCTCAGGGCTGGTTTTTGCCAGAACTGCTTTTTTTGATATCCTTGAAATTCAGGGGGACAAAATAACAGGCAAGGAAACCATTCCAATTATTATCGGGGAAAAAAACAGTGTCCGATTGATAAAAGAGATACTGATACTGCTGTTTCTTACCCTTTTATCTGCTGCCGGCCTGGGTATTATTGAACAATGCGGTTTTTTAATTGCGCTGGTGCCTGTTGTCATGCTTTATACGGTGCATTGCAGTGAAAAGGGAAATATAAGATCCAATGCCCGGCTTGAGTTTGTTATTGAATCCCATTTTGTCCTGGCAGGCATCCTGGCCATGCTCTGTTAGTTCAGGAAATTAAGATAGATGTCAAAAAATTCAGAAAACAATTATCCGCGCATTGGATCCCTTGCCCTGAAACACGGCCTTATCCGTGAAGAAGACCTGCAAAAGGCGATGGATGCCTGTGCCGGTGAAAAAAACCTGGAAAAAGCCCTTAAAGCATATTTCCTTGAAAACAGCCTGCTTTCCGAAAAAAACATAAATCGGCTCCATGCAGCTTCCAGAGCCATTACCATCAGACAGAACGATATAAAATTCGGCACCATTGCCATTCAAAACGGATTTGTCACCCAGACCCTGCTCGAACTTGCCCTGCAGGAGCAGAGAACCCGTCTTGAAAAGGAAAAAAAAGCGGTTCTGGTAAGTGATCTTCTTGTGGAAGCCGGCATCATGTCTGAAAGCCAGCGGGACATTGTTCTAAAAGAGCAGAAACGCCTTAAAAAGATAATTGCCAAAAAAAACAGCCCAGTTGCTGAAAAAGAAACCAGACCAGGCCCTGAACCAGAAGAAAGAATTCCTAAAAACAAAAAAATGATGGAAATCACCATCATGGGAATAAAACTCACCATACCGGAAGATGCCAGTGCTGCCTATATTTCAAAAACAGATCAGTTCAGCGATGCACTTACGGTCAAGGACATAAAACAGATTCTAAATTATCAGAATATTGTGTACGGCATTGTTGAAGACAGACTCATAAATGGCTTTATAAGGTCCAGCGGATTTAAGGAAAAACCCTTCAGGGTGGCAAAAGGTATTCTGCCCCGGGAAGGGAAAGATGCAGAAATAAAATTATTTTTTGACACAGATCACCTAAAGGCGGGCCGTATCAACGGACAGGGCAAAATTGACTTCAAGGAAAGGGGAAAAATTCCCCGCATTGAACAAGGGTTTATCCTTGGCGAGAAGCTCCCTTTAAAAGAGGAACAGACCGGCAAAAACATTTTTGGAGAGGTGACATCTGTTGATCCGGCAAGGGATATAAAGCTTAAATACGGCAAAGGAACACGGCTGTCCGACGATAATTTAAAGGTGATTGCCGCAGTCAGCGGCCAGCCCAAATATTCATGGTCAGGCATATTCAGTGTTTTCGACGAACTTGTGACCAAAGGGGATGTAAACTATGAAACAGGACACATTGACTACCAGGGCAATGTAAAGGTCAAGGGAATCATCAAAAGCGGATTCAATGTAAACGCCAACACCATCCGGGCCGAAGCCATTGACGGAGGAATCATCCATGCGGAAGAAAATCTGAACATATCCGAAGGCATTAATGAGGCGGTTATTTTTGCCAAGGGCAGCATACAGGCAAAGTATATTCACAAATCCAAAATTCTATGCATGGGTGCCATATCCTGTGACAAGGAAATCGTTGAATCTAAAATTGAAACCAGCAGTACCTGTGACATTAATAAAGGCAAGATCCTCCACAGTGAAATTACTGCAAAAATGGGCGTTTTTGCCAAAACTATCGGGTCCAAACTTTCCAGCCCCTGTACCATAAAAGTGGGAACTGATGTGTTTGTCGTAAAACAGCTGAAAAAACTTAAAACCAGTATGTCCCGGATCAGAGAAGACATCACCCGGTACCGGGAAAAACTCAAGGCACTGGAAGAAAAAAGCAGCATCGAACAGAGCCAATCCAGCAAAACTGCCCATCTCCAAGACAGATCCCAGGTGAATCAGAAAAAAATCATATCAAAAATTGCCGGCCTTGATAAAGTCAGTGACATTGAAAAAATAAAAGAATTAAAGGCCAGACTTCAAAACCTGAAGACCGCTGCAAAAAAGGCGGAACAGGACCTCCAAAACAGCTTTGATATTATTGACGGGTTAAACCAGGAGATAAGCCAGACAAAGGAAACCATCGGCAATAAATTGGAACAACTTGAGGAAATGCGCCAGGAGCGGGATACCATTGCACAAATAGCAAAAGATACGCCGGGAAAAGCTGTTGTTAAAGTCTACGGCACACTGATGGAAGGAACCATTGTGTTCGGACGGCATTCTCAGGCCCGAATTGACCGTGTCCATAAAAATGCAAAAATCAGTGAAATCAAACGCCAATATCATGAAAGCAACAACCAGACGTATTGGGGAATCATCATTTCACCCCAATAAGGGCATCAGGGTGTTCTTTGTTTTTCCCGGTCAAGGATGGTTTCAATGGTCATGTCCTTTTTTGTCCACAGGGCATTCAGCCAGGAGCAGAAATCTGCCCTGAATGCCTCATTATTAAAATAATCCCCGGTCAATTCACGGGTAACAGGCAGCACATCCACCTCAACAATTATCTTTTTCATCCTTCCGGAAACAAACCCCCATAAGGTATCGGCCCCCTGGGGATACACAATGGTCACATCAATGAGATGCTGAAAGGATTCGCCCATGGCGCTGAGAACAAAGGCAATCCCGCCGGCTTTGGGTCTGAGCAGATGTTTATACGGGGATTTCTGGGCGTTATGCTTTTTATGGGTAAACCGTGTGCCTTCAATAAAATTCATAACGGAAACAGGAATGATTTTAAATTTTTCACAGGCCTTTCTGGTGGTTTTAAGATCCCTGCCTTTAAGATGGGGGTGCTTTTCAATATATTGTTTTGAATACCGTTTCATAAAGGGAAAATCCAGTGCCCACCATGCCAGCCCCAGAACCGGAACCCATATCAGCTCTTTTTTTAAAAAAAATTTTAACATGGGAATTTTTCTGTTGAAAACCTTCTGCAAAACCAGAATATCCACCCAGGACTGATGGTTGCATACCACAAGATACCAGTGCTTCATATCCAGATTTTCTACCCCTGACACCTTCCATTGGATGCGGTTGAAAAGATCGGAGTTAAAGGGATTAATACTGATCCACAACGTGGAAATAAAAATCAATACCCTGTTGCAGAACCGGGTTGCCCCTTTTATGGGAACAATCAGCTTTACCAGGGCCACAACAGAAAGAAAAAAACACAGCACAATGGTGTTAAGCGCATACAACAACAGGGAGAGCACTCCCTTTACACTTTTGGGTAAAAAATCAAGCATTGGGTTCCCTTTTAATTTAGAAAATCTAAACTCAGCAGTGTTGATTGGTTAAAATTTGACCTTAAAATTTCAGTCTGCAAATCCACATAAAACAGCAAGCAAATTTTCTTGTCAATATTTTTCATCTGTTTTTGTCAATAAAAGTTAACAAATTCATTCTGATTCTACATGTCATTTTTTTTCAGCCCCAGTCAGGAATCTTTACAGCCCTGTCACAAAACCTTGATTTTCCTGTATTAATAGACGTTAAGGTTAATTCAGATTATTGAAGTAAATCTGACACGGGGCATGGTACTTGCCTCTAATAAAGAATAAAAGAAGAAAAAAACAGATAAAAATTTAATCTCAGGAGGTAACTTGAAAACTTTTTTTGATCTCATTCAGGAAGTCCAGAAAAAAAACCGTTGCCACCATTGCGACGGCTGCGTTACTTTTTGTTCAGCCATCAATTACGGGGCATTAGGCATTGACGAAAATGGCCGGCCCTATTATTCCGACATTGATAAATGCATTGAATGCGGGCTGTGCTATATGATTTGCCCGGAAACCAATGAACTTGATGAGGAAATCAAAAAACGGGCAGAGAGGAGTGCCCCTTCCGGCAGAATCATCGGTACAACCATTGCCCGGGCAAGGGATCTTATTGTAAGGAAAAAGGGAACAGATGGCGGGGTTGTCACAGCAATACTGCTCCACCTGTTTGAAAAGGGAAAAATCAACGGGGCCATAGTTTCAAAAAATACAGGGTCGGGCCGGGTTCCCTGGCTTGCAAAAACAGAAGAAGAAATCCTTGATGCCGCAGGAAGCCACTTTGACTACTCCCATGGAATGGCAGGTTTCGGCAGTGCATATTCAACTTTTTCCCCATCAGTGAGTGCCTTAAGTGAAATCAGAAAAGAAGGACTGTCAAGAATTGCCTTTGTAGGCACGCCCTGCCAGATCAATTCCATAAGAAAAATGCAGGCCCTGGGCATTGTGCCTGCGGATTCAATTGACCTGTGCCTGGGACTTTTCTGTTCAGGTAATTTTGTAATGACTGAAGAAAATTTTAATACCCTGGAAGATAAATACCACATCCAATACAAGGATATTGAAAAAATCAATATAAAGGAGAATTTTATCATCACGCAGACCACTGGCGAGAAAAAAGAACTGCCTCTGAGTGCCCTGGAAAATATAAAACGGACCGCATGCCGGTATAGTGATGATTTTTCCGCAGAATACGCAGACATATCCTTTGGCGGCCTGGGAGCCGATGATGGATGGACAACCGTTGTTATCCGCTCTCCCGTGGGAAGAGCTGTATTTGCAGATGCCCTGGAAAACGAGCTGGAGAACTACAGGTACCAGGACAATACCCGGTATGCCACCAATGCAGAAGACAGGGTCATCCATGCATCCAGGGAAAAAAAGGCCTGCGCTGTGAAAAATCTTCAAGACATCAACAGCAGCGGAACAAGGGTTATTGGCTAATCCAGAAGGCTGGATGAACGTTTCCGTCTTCCTGACATGGACCGGCCAATGAGCCAGCCCAGGAACAGGACACCGCCACCGGCAAGGAACCATTTTATGAAAGCTGTTTTAAGCAGCTGCTTTCTGTCCCCACTGGTCAGTTTCAGCTGCTTTGAAAGCGTTGCATTCTCCTCTTCCAGTTCCTGATTTCTTTTTTTCAGGGTCACCACAGAACTGGCATCCTTTTTAAGCACTTCATAGCGGCTGACCACTTCATCGATTTTACTGGATAAAATTTTATTTTTTTCAAGCTCTGCCTTAAGACGGCGCTCAAGCTCAGTTTTTTGTGATCTGAATGCCTCTTGTTTGTTTTCAAGCATTGAGACCGCTGCCTCTTTATCTTTTTCAAGGCGATTTTTCTGCTTTTCAAGGGCTTTGATTTTCTCTTCCAGCCTGGAAACCCTTATCGCATCAGGAAGTTCAAAGGAAATATACTGCTTTTGAACCCAGCCTTTTTCACCGCTTTTAAGGTGGACATGATAGTATTTTTCGCTTTCCTCGACAATGTCAACCTCATCATTGCTTTTCAAGGTTTTAATCACATTGTAATCCCTGCCCGGTCCTTCCCTGAGGGTAAGAATCAGCATATCAGACACATAGGCGGTTTCTGCATAAAGCCAAGATGAATTCAGCAAAATAAAGACAGTAAAAAGAAAGATAAAATTACCCATATATGTTTTATTCATTTTGTGATATCTCCTTTGGTTTTATTCTTTCCTAACACTCTTTTTTAAAATTTACAATATGATTTTCAGGGGATAAAATTCCAAAAATCGGGCTTGGTCATAACTTCGGCCAAATCGGCTGGTTTGTTGATCAACGGGGGTCGGGCTTCGGTTATTACGCTTTTGACAAAGGACTCTGTTTAAAGGCAAATTTAAACAAAAGCGCAATAACCGAAGCCTGACCCCCACCCCACAAAAAATTCCTTGCAATGATTTGTCAATAAGTGTATCAAAACCTATGCTCTTATTAAAAGAAAGAAAAAATATTATTGAAACTGGGAAAAAAATGCTTTCTGCTGGCCTTACCACAGGCACTGGCGGCAATTTAAGCTGTTTCAACCGGGAAAAAGGGCTCACCGCCATTACCCCTTCGGGTATTGAATATCCTGACATGACCCCGGAACAGGTGCTGGTCATGTCTTTAGAGGGCAAAATCGTCCAGGGCCGCCTTAAACCCTCAAGTGAAACCGGATTTCACCTTGGTCTTTACCATAAAAGATCTGATGTGAATGCTGTGGTCCATACCCATTCGGTGTATGCCACCACCTATGCCTGCCTGAACCGGGAGATCCCTGCGGTGCATTACCTTGTGGGCTTTGCCGGCAGAAAAGTGCCCCTTGCCCCCTATGCCACTTATGGCAGCAAAGAGCTCAGCGACAATATAACCCGCACCATAGAAAATTACAATGCAGTGCTTATGGCCAATCACGGCCTTGTTGCTGTGGGAACATCCCTGTTAAAGGCATTTAATACGGCAGAGGAAATTGAACTGGTTGCCCGGGTTTCCTATCAGGCTGAAAGTATTGGAACACCTGTAATTCTCTCCAACAGGGAAATGGACCGGGTCATTGAACGCTTTGCCCATTACGGACCTGAGGATAACGGCAGTGTACCCTGATATATACCGGAACCTTTGTATTTTCAATGTATTCAACGGGCTGGTGGAAGGTCTTTCCCAATTTTCCAAAAAAAGCAGAGTGGCACTGATTTATGCGGTTGAACCGACAAACGCCATTCGTATATATGACCCCCAGAATCTTTTAAAAGGGCACGAATTAAAGCTCAAGGAACTCTATATTGACAACAGTGACTGGCGGGATTCCCTTTATGCAGAAATAGACAGGCAGCCCAAAGGTCATTTTATCACCCACGAAAACCTCGGCATGGCCGGACTGATCTCTTTCGGAGGGAGCTCACAGACCTTCTTTTACCAGATGTGGTTTACCGACCACCATCCCAACATCTGCTCCATCCACCCCACGGAAAGATGGCTGGAACATGCCGGCTGGCTCCTGTCCCAGGATTTTGCCTCGAATAATATCTCCATGGGCACATCCGGCCATGTCCTGCAGAATTATGCCCTGCACGCCCTGACAGATCATATTGTGGATACCCGGAACAAACTTCTGGGGCTGAACACCAGAATGCTCATCCATCCAATTTTAAACACCATGCTCAACATCTCAAAAACCAGAGAAGAAGGGGCCTGGCCAAGGGGCGAACTGGTGTTTATGGACCCGGATACCTTGAATCAAATTGATTTTATTGCCAAAATTCAGGCCCATGAACGTCCCAGAATCTGCAATACCAAACATATCAGAAAACTTCTCCTGGCGGTGGAACATTCCAGAAGAAAGCTGATCTCCGACGGAAAACAAATTATCGGTATTTCAGAATCTGACATCCCTGAGGCGGCAATTATTGCCACTTTTCACGGAGACCACGGTTTTCTTGAACTGGCAGGGGAAAAAACATGCAGTTTTTATGACGGCACCTTTCACTCAACCACCAGAAAGGCAAAACTGGTGGAACTTGAAGAACTCCTCCTTGACACAGGCAGGGACACAAATGCCACAGCCGTATTATTTCAAACCATTACCCGCATCATCCATTCTGCAGAACACAACAGGCACGGCTGCACCCTGGTAATTGACCTGAACAGACACCCGGTGCGTATTTCCGGTCATATTCTTGACCCCTGCCTTGATCTTCAAAAAAAAACAAACCTTGATCTTGCCTGCTCCCTGATCAAAATAGACGGGGCCCTGCATATCATGGCCCATACCATTGCCCTCAGGGGATTTGGCTGTTTGCTGGACGGAAAGGCCATTTCCAGGGAAAACATGGCACGGGGCGCCCGCTACAATTCAGCGCTGCGGTTTACAGCAGCCCATGACAAGGTTATTATCATTGTTGTTTCTTCGGATCGTCCCGTATCTGTCATCCATCACGGCATTGACATTAATGGAGAAAACGAATGGAATCCCCTTGAGGAATATCCATCCAAACCTTTAAACCTGAAAACCTATATAAACGGAGTGTTATCATGACCCACAGTCACCATCATAATCATGACCATGGCCATCATCACCATGATCACAGCGCACAGAACAAAAGCACCTCTGAGCTGTCCTTTAAGGACAAAATGGCTGCCCTTCTGGATCACTGGATCGAGCACAACAACAGCCACAAGGACAATTATCTGTCCTGGGCAGACAAGGCTGAAAAGGAATCCCTTGCCAGAACAGCCGCTCTTTTGAATGAAGCGGCCCGGATATCAGAGGACATCAGTGAAAAACTCAAGGCAGCCCGTGCGGACATCAGGCACTGAGGATTTTTTCAATTCTCTCAAGGGCCCAGTCTATCTCCGGCTTTGTCACAACCAGGGGCGGGGCAAACCGGATAACAGTATCATGGGTTTCCTTGCAGAGAAGTCCTGCATCCTTAAGCTTTTCGCAGAAGGGCCTGGCCCCTCCGGCTGCCTGCTTTAATTCAACACCAATTAAAAGCCCCTTGCCCCTGACCTCTTTCACATGGGGGCTTTTAATCATTTTCAGCTGTTTTTGAAAATAATCTCCCAGCACCGCTGCATTTTCAATCATATTTTCCTCCACAAGAACCTTGAGGGCCTCCCTTGCAACGGCACAGGCCAGAGGATTTCCGCCAAACGTACTCCCGTGCTCACCCGGCAGAAAAACGCCAAGGACCTCTTCATTGGCAAGAACCGCTGAAACAGGATAACACCCGCCGGAAAGGGCTTTCCCCAGAAGGGTCACATCGGCTTCAACCCCTTCATGGGCCTCGGCAAGGAGTTTTCCGGTTCTGCCTAGCCCTGTCTGTATCTCATCGCAGACCATCTGCACATTGTTGTCAGAACACAGTTTTTTTACCGCCTTAAGATACCCCTGGGGCGGAATGTTCACACCGGCCTCTCCCTGGATGGGCTCTACAATAAAGGCAACGGTATTGTCATTTATGGCATTTTCCAGTGCACCGGCATCTCCAAAGGGGACAGATACAAAACCCGGTGTAAACGGGCCAAACCCCTCCCGGCTTTTTTCATCGGAACTGAAGCCGATAATGGTAAGGGTTCTTCCGTGGAAATTATTGTTGCATACAATGATTTCAGCCTTGCCGTCAGGGACATTCTTGACCTTGTACCCCCATTTTCTTACCGCTTTTATAACCGTTTCCACTGCTTCTGCACCGCTGTTCATGGGAAGCACCATGTGAGAGTTGGTCAGAGCGCACACCTCCTGGTAAAAAAGGGACAATTGATTGTTTCTAAAGGCCCTGGACGTGATGCAGAGCATTTCGGCCTGCTCCTGGAGCTTTTTTACTATCCTTGGATGGCAGTGGCCCTGGTTGACAGCAGAATAAGCGGCAAGACAGTCCATATACCGGTTTCCTTCAACATCCCACACCCAGACCCCTTTTCCTTTTTCAAGAACAACATCCAGGGGATGGTAATTTTTTGCGCCAAATCGATTCTCGATTTCAATAATATCTCTTGTATTCATTGCAGGTCCTTTTATTAAGTGTAAAAGTATATATTTTCTGCCATGACTCAGCCTGGCAGCATATTTCTCACATCAGAAGACTGAACGCCCTGTCTCTGATTATCCCATGAAACTCGGTTCTCAATGTTCCTGACAGGCAACCGCTGGGGGCTCTTAATCGGCTCTTCCATAAAAACTTGATAACCGAGTTATAAGAAATGGTATCAATTCATTTGCTATGAACTATAAGAGCAACCGCTGGAGGCGGTGCTATTCAAAAAACTTTACCATCGAATTAAAGCATTGCCTATAATTGTGCTGTTTTCGGGCGAATATAGGCATAAAGCTGGGAAACAAGCATGCCCGGACAGCATCAGCGCGCATCCGCCAAAGACCCGCATGGAAAGAAGTTCACCCCGGATCAGCCAGCCTCCCAGAGCGGCAAACACAGATTCCAGACTCATAAGAATGGCTGCATGGGCCGGATGGCTCCCCTTTTGTCCGTAAATCTGAAGGGAATACGCAATGCCCACGGAAAAAACACCGCCGTAGAAAATAGGCACAGCAGCACGCATAATATTGTCAAAGGATATGTCTTCCATAAAAACAACCGCTGTCATACTGGCTGCAGAGCATATCATGCACTGTACAAAGGAAAGCCTCAAGGTGTCAATTCTTGCTGAAAGTTTTCCAATCATTATTACATGGACTGCAAAGCAGAATGCGCACAGAAACACCAGAAAATCACCAAAACTTACGGACATATCCCTGTTAATGCTTAAAAAATAAAGCCCGGTGGCTGCAAGCACAGCGCCAATCCAGGTACCGGTCTCTGTTTTTGCCCCTGTTTTTTCTTTAAAAAAAATCCCCAGAAAAGGAACAATAACCACATAAAGTCCTATGATAAATCCGGCCTTGCCTGCACTGGTATATACCAGCCCTATCTGCTGCAGGGATGCCCCGGCAAAGAGAACAGCACCGGCTGCAGCGCCGCTCATGAGAATTTCCTTTGTTGTGGGATCAGCCGGCAGGATTTTTTTCTGTTTTCTCTTTTTATGGGCAGCCAGAAGAAAAGGCGCCAGGGGAGAGCCCGCCTAAAGCAAAACGGATGCCATTGTAGGTATAGGGCCCCACATGGTCCATCCCCATTCTCTGGGCAACAAAGGCCAGCCCCCATATGCTCGCCACAATTAGAAGTATAAAATCTGATTTAAACGTTTTTGCATTCATGGTATGTATCAATTTTCGCGTCCAGGGGTTATTTCGACCCTGCATAAAAACATGACCCCTTTCCCTTAAGACGTCACTGTCATGAATACGTCAATATCACGGGAAAGGAAATCTGCAGATGGGACTGAAAGGTCAATTTTTTTAAAAACAATCCGATCTTTTAATACTTAACCCACGGCAAGGTCAAGAGAAAACTGCTTTTAAAAGCCGTCAGTAAACAGCCAACAATAATCCAGCCGTCAGTAACCAGCAGGAAAAAAGTTGTAATTGTTTACTGAAAGCTGATTACTGAAGGCTGATGGCTTTCATAATGAATGCTCAAATTTTTTTTGAAATGATTCATGAAAAAACAGACAAAAAAAGAGGACCCCCATTGACTGAATATGATACTGCAACAATGGCCGGCCAGAGGCTGATGGCAGGGTTTGACGGAACAGAGTTCAATGATGACATCAAATACCTGATAAAAGATTTGAAAATCGGGGGGCTGATCCTTTTTTCACAAAACATAAAAACCCCTGAACAGACAAAAAAACTCTGCACGTCTGCCCAGGAGTTTGCCATGGACCAGGGGCTTTTCCCCCTTTTTCTGGCCATTGACCAGGAAGGCGGAAACGTAGCGCGGCTTAAAAAACCTTATTTTACGGAATTTCCAGGCAATCCCCATATAAAAGGAAAAAAGGCAGTCGTGGATTTTGCCGCTATTACCGCACAGGAACTAAAGCGGGTACGCATCAACATGAACCTTGCCCCGGTTCTGGATTTTACGGCTGAAACTGAAAACAGCATCATGAAAAAAAGAGCATTTACAGGCAGCCCCCAAAAAATCGCTGATCTTGGTATTACAATAATAAAAGAACTTCAGGCCCGGGGCATCATGGCCTGTGCCAAACACTTTCCTGGCATAGGCAGAACAACCCTTGATTCCCACCTTACACTGCCCCAGCTTGATGCAGACAAAGCGCTTCTGGAAAAAACGGATGTAATCCCGTTCACCGCAGCCAAAGAAAACGCTGTGGCTGCCATTATGCTGTCCCATATTCTGTATACTTCCATTGACAGCACATGGCCGGCAAGCCTTTCTCCGGCAATTGCCAGAAAATGGCTCAGAGATGAAATGGGATACCAGGGGATTGTCATAACAGATGATCTTGATATGAAGGCGGTAAAACACGATATAAAAACCTGTATTCACCAGATTCTGAAATCAGACATTGATATTGCACTGATTTGTCACAAAGGACCTGATATTGAAAAAGCCTTTCACTTCATTAACGCAGGTCTGAATACAGACAGACATCAGTATGAAAAAGGATTGATTTCCCTTGAGCGGATTCTCAATGTAAAAAACAAGTATCTAAACCAGATTCATATCAATCCGGTTCCTTGAAAACACATCGTGTTTCAGGGAAACAAGGCAGTTGTCCCGGATCAGCTGATACCCTCGGGCCGCGATCATGGCGGCATTGTCTCCGCACATGGCTTTTTCAGGTTTAAAAAAATCCAGCCCGTACCGGGATGCATCCTCTGACAAACGTTGTGTAAGGGCAGAATTGGCTGCTACCCCGCCTGCAACGGCAATGGAGCCGCACTGATTTTTTTCTGCAGCAGTGATCAATTTTCTGGACAGCACATCAAAAACAGCCGCCTGAAATCCTGCAGCTATATCAGCTGTTTCTTTTTCCTTTAAATCCCTGTTCTCATGAATATACCGTGCTACTGACGACTTTAGTCCGCTGAAACTGAAATCAAAACTGTCTTTGTCCAGATAGGATCTGGGAAAATCCAGGGCAGAGGGGTCTCCTTTTTCTGCCAGCTTTTCAATAACAGCGCCGCCTGGATACCCAAGGCCCAGCATTTTCGACACCTTGTCAAAGGCCTCACCCGCTGCATCATCCCGGGTCTGCCCCAGCAGCTGGAAATTATTTAAGGAGACAACTCTGTAAAGATTTGTATGGCCGCCGGACACAAGAAGGGCGATAAAGGGAAAATCAGGGGAGGGTTTGTTGAGAAGAACTGAATAGATATGCCCTTCAAGGTGATTCACCCCGGCCATGGGAATATTTCTGGCCCATGCAAAGGCTTTGGCAAAGGAGAACCCTACCAGCAGAGCACCAATCAGGCCGGGGCCGCGGGTGGCAGCCACCCCGTCTATGTGCTCGCAGGATATCCCGGCTCTCAGCAATGCCTCACTGACAACGGGCTGGATTGATTCAATGTGCATGCGTGAAGCCAGTTCAGGTACAACACCGCCGTACTTGTGATGCACATCCACCTGGGAAGATACCACAGAGGAGAGGATCTCCTTCCCGTTCCTTACAACAGCAGCTGCTGTTTCATCACAGGACGTCTCAATACCAAGCACATTCATTAATTATATACCAAGCACATTCATTAATTATATACAAAGCACATTCATTAATTATAAACGTCATTCATTTTTTATATAACCCACATGATGCGCAGCATCACAACAAACAATGAAACTTGAATTATACCGCGTCTTGTATCTTGTTTCAAGTTTCTTATAAAATACACCCGCCATGATGAGCTGATGAAAACGCTTCCCTGCACAAGCAGATCATACCCATTCCACACGGTTCTGGTCGGGCTCCCTTGGTGCAATTTCACCAATCAGCCACACCTTTTCGTCCATGGCAGCAAATCTGTCAAGTATATCCTGGACATATTTTTCAGGCAGAACCGCCACCATTCCAATGCCGTTGTTGAATGTTCTGCGCATTTCCCGGTCAGAAACCGACCCTGCCTCCTGCAGAAAATGAAAAACAGGGGGGATTTCCCAGCTGTCTTTTTCAATGACAATCTTACAGGACTCAGGGATTACACGGGTTATATTTTCCTCGAGACCGCCGCCGGTAATATGGGCAAGGGCATGGACTGGAAAATCCCTGGCAAGGGAAAGAAGAATCTGACTGTAGATCCGGGTGGGCTTGATCAGTTCTTCGCCAAGAAGGATGCCAAGTTCCGGAATATGGGTATCAACACGGCAGCCGAGTCTTTCAAAACAGATCTTGCGGACAAGGGAGAATCCGTTACTGTGAAGACCACTGGAGGCAAGCCCTATAATTTTATGACCATTTCTGATGCCGGAACCGTCAATGATCTCGGCATTTTCCACCAGCCCCACAGCAAAGCCGGACAGATCATATTCCCCTTTTTGATACATTCCCGGCATTTCAGCTGTCTCGCCTCCGATAAGGGCACATTCCGCCTGGATGCACCCGTCTGCAATGCCTTTGATGATGCTGGCTGCCTTTTTGTTTTCCAATTGTCCCATGGCCAGATAATCAAGAAAAAAAAGCGGCTTTGCCCCCTGTACAGCAATATCATTGACGCACATGGCCACCAGGTCAATGCCAATGGTATCATGTTTGTCCATTTGAAAAGCAATCTTCAGCTTGGTTCCCACCCCGTCCGTGGAGCTGACAAGCACGGGATTGGTATAATTGGCCAGATTCAGTGAATAAAAACCGCCAAATCCGCCTATTCCTCCCATCACCCCTTTTCTTGGTGTGCTTTTTGCCAGTTTTTTGATGGTTTCCACAAGATCATTTGCCTTACTGATATCCACACCGGCATCAGTATACGTCAAGGATTTATCCATTCATTTGCTCCCTGTTTCAATGCTGTCAGATCAAATTTGTAGAAAAAAGGATATCCCGATTGCATTAAAAAGTCAAAACTTTTTTGACATCCCGTTTTTGTTATTGTATTTAGGGATCTGGAAAAAAATAATATACGTATATTGCGCAGGCCAATTTGTATGATCGGGTTGTTCGTCTTCAAGGCGCGGTAATGGGGGCATATTGAAATATGTCCCATTGGCGCAACGCAGGAGACGGGCAAAAAGACA
>JAYEJJ010000261.1:0-10257 GCA_034660495.1 Thermodesulfobacteriota bacterium
CAGCTTGATTGTCGCAACGCCTGGCAGGGAAAAAGTCTGATCTCCTTTGGTTCTCAATGTTCCTGACAGGCAACCGCTGGGGGCTCTTAATCGGCCCTTCCATAAAAACTTGATAACCGAGTAATAATAATAAATAACGTTAAGCTAACAACAATACCCGTGGCCCGGATTTACACAGGGCCTCATACACCGGGTTCCAGAGCTCATTGATATATTTATAAGCTTTAAAGGTCGTCAACAGCACTCTTATGCAGATGCCCCAGATAAAGCTGGATCCCTTCATAGCGGGCCCGTCCGTTTTTTCAGCATAACGGGCCAGTGTCAGAGTCTGTTGGGCATCGGCAACACCGCAGCGGTGAAGCCCGGCATCCAACATGATATGAATACCGACGGCAGTATGATGCCGGAGAGAGTCACCTGACAGTTCATTCATCAGATATTCGGAATCAACGGCCGCCCTGATAAAATGCTGCTCCGCCAGAATCGCAATCCTCTCCGCACGCTGACGTCCCCGGGTCGGACGGTGTAGCCGTGAAGATCCGCATAGGCGAGTATGCGGCGGATATTATCTTGAAAGATCTTCTCTTCTATGATCAGAAAAAATGTCGGGATATGGGATGTGAGATCGGTGATGGTTTCAGGCATACTGGTGTATTTTTTTAAGAGTTAGATGGGTTTACGACAAAAACCGATGTGTTGTTCACAGACAATTTCAGAGCTCCTGACACCACAAACCTAATATATTGTTTTAACTGAAAATATTCAAATTTAGGATCGTAATTTTAAATGCATAAAAAAACCAGACAAATACCATATATTGTGCTTATTGTCTTTGTTTTTAAAAAAAAATACTATATATAGAAAATGATTATGCATTCAAAATTAGCTGAGGTCAGGAGTTCTGAAGTTGGTGCTACTGAAGAGATTCACCTGAGATTTTGGCATTGGTTTTCTTACGATCCAGGAGATTATGCTGAGATTCAAATATCAGCCTATAATGAAAGCACAGGAGACTGGGAACCATGGGAAACTATCGAAACCATTGTTGACTGGTCATCGGTTTGGTCACCAATGGATATTGATCTAACTGACTATGCTTGTAATACGATTAAAATTGGCTTTTTACATATTACTGAAGACGACGTAAATATTGGTGCAGGCTGGTACATAGACGATGTACGCCTCGTTCTCCCGGAACGATTCCAGGAAACCCCATCTGAAACCGGGCAAGCCGACATTTACGAACCAGACGACACCAGAGACCAGGCAGATATCACGGATCTGAACGAAGGCACGGTACAGCTCCATTCCTTTCACCAGTCAGGGGATCAGGACTGGATCAAGCTTTACGGCAGTAAGAGTCAGGTTTATACATTTAATGTAACGGATGCAGGTTCCAGGGCCAATCTTGTGCTCAACATCTATGACGGAGACACGGATTATCTTTTAAAGCGTTTTTATTTCCAGGCAGAATGTGAAAAATCCATTTCCTGGACATGCCCTGAAGATGGGCTGTATTATGTTGCCACGGTGCAGATCACCCCTGAGATTTATGGAGACGACACCCAGTACAGCCTGGAGATATACCCTTCATTTACCGCGGAACCTGCCACCTTGGAGCTGAACGAGGGCGCATCAGAAACCATCACCATCAGAGGAGGCAAAGGCCCCTATACCGTTGTCTCAAGCGATAAATCTATTGCATCTGTACAGCTTTTCACCCAGGCCGGTGCCTTTGTAAAGGTTGAAGGCCTGGTTGCGGGGACGGCAAGCATCTCCATATCGGACAGCTCACCTGATACAGAGGCCCGGCAGGTAATGGTTACGGTGATTGAATCTGCTGAAGCGCCTCCGGCAGGAACGCTGTCCAAGGCTGTAATTGTTGCAGGAGGCGGGCCCTACCAGGGCAATGCCCTGTGGGATACCACCCAGGCCCTGGCAAGATATGTTTATATTGCCTAGCTTTATCAGGGATTCACCAGGGATACCATCCAGTATCTATCCCCTGACACGAATGTGGATCTTGACGGCAACGGGCTTTATGACGATGCCGATGCCTATGCAGACAATGATAACCTCCAGCAAGCTGTTACCGATTGGGCACTTGATGCAGACGATGTGCTGATTTTTATAACCGACCACGGGGGAGATGGAAACTTTCGGATCAATGAAACAGAACTGCTCCAGGCTGTAGATTTTGACCAGTGGGTGGATGAACTGCAAGAGGTTATTCCCGGCAGGGTCACCATTGTCTATGATGCCTGCCATTCCGGCAGTTTCCTTTCTGCTCTGACACCGCCCGAAGGTAAGAAACGTATTGTCATTGCCAGCACAAAGTCAGACCAGGAGGCATATTTTACCTCCTTTGGGGATCTTTCCTTCAGCTCCTTTTTCTGGCAGCATATTATCAACGGCATGAACGTGTTTGATGCCTTTGTCATAGCCAAAAATTCCATTGAATACACCTACTCAAGGCAGATGCCCCAATTGGATGACAATGGAACCGGCGTTGGAAATGAAAGCACGGACGGAGAACTCGCTCAAGAGGCATTCATAGGCACAGGACTGATTTCCGGTGGAGGTATCCCGGTCATAGATGGTGTTTCTCCCACTCAGACCCTCATGGAAGAGGAAACGTCTGCTGTATTGTATGCTGAAAATGTAATTGACTCCGACGGTATCGAGCGGGTTTGGGCGGTCATCACGCCTCCTGATTTTGACCCGGGAGATACAGAAAAACCCGTGCTGGAGATGCCGGTTGTGGAGATGGTTCATGTGGGAGGAAACAGGTATCAGGGTATTTACAACGAATTCACCCTTACCGGCACCTATAATGTGGCTGTTTATGCAAAGGACGTGCTGGGCGGCATTGTCGTTCCTTCCCAGACCACAGTTGTGAAACGCTCTAATGAGACAAGCCCTGCCACATTTGATGCGGCAGGCCTTTTAACCATTCCCTGTCTTGATCTGCAGGGCACAGGTTTTTCCCTGAAATTATTTTTAACAAGCTATGATACTCTGAGCTTTCAGATGACGGATATTCATCAGGTGGACGTCTGTTCTCCCTGTGCCGTCTTTAATATGGAAACAAGTGTGCTCCACATTGACAACCTTGATCTGGGAGCCTCCTACTGGGCTGATCTGACCTTGACCGGGACGGATCCCGTGGTTTTCTCCCTTTCAAATCTTGAACCAAACGAATAACTGCCCTGGGCAGACCAGGGTTTTGAGCTCTGGTTCTGCCCACAACGGATTTAGGTGAGACAGGTGGCGGATTTTTTAAACGGCCAGGTTGTTCCCTGGAATAAGGGAGGTGGAAAAAAATAATTACCCATTTTGTTTGTCTTTTTGTCCGTCTTCTACGTTGTGATGACAGGCACATAGTTCACTATGCACCTGTCATCACACCTTGAAGACGAACAAAAATCCTGCACAAAATTTGGATAATTATTTTATTCCAACTCCCTAATCTGAAATATTTAAAAAATTGCCGTCCATCCGGCATTGGCAAAGGCAAATCTTTCCCTGAACCGGCTGTAGCACAGGGCTGCCGGTTCATTACCGGTACAATGGGAGACTGCGATGAGGTCAAGACCAAAGTCATCAAAGGCATCCATTGATTTTTCAAGCTGTTCGCCAACCCCCCTGAAGCCCAGGTGTGTGCCGCCAATAACCGCATGGAACTTATCATGCTTGGTCATGTTCTGAAAATGCGTCATCACATTGACTATCCCGGCATGGGCGCAGCCTGTGACAATAACAGGGCCTGAGTCGGTTTCAACGAGAAGGGATGTGTCGTCCAGCAGGGGATCATTGATTAATTCATCCCCCCTTTTTACCTTGAGCATGTCGTCATCCAGTTCAAACTCCGTTACCCGGGGCACTTCTCCTGAGAAGTAAATATCAGGGGCAATTTCAGAAAATTCCTTTTTCAGAGAGAAACGGGCGCCAAAGGTGCCTTCCAGAAATTCCCTGTTGTATTTAATGCCGATATACCGTCTGACAACGCCCTGTTCTGTCTGCATTTGTGCATACTTGCTGTCAAATATATCCGGATGGGCCGTGATCTCAACCCCCCTGGGCGGATACAGCACCTGGGGCAGGCCGCCTGTGTGGTCATAATGTCCATGGCTTAAGGCCATCTGATCGATTTCAGCAAGGTTTATCATTAACGCGTCTGCATTGTTTTTTAAAGTAAGGCCCTGGCCGGTGTCCAGGAGAAATTTTTTATTGTTTTTTTCAATCAGGGCTGAAAACCCGTGTTCGCCTGTAACACCGAACAGGCCTGAAGATCTGTTTTCACATAAAACGGTTATTTTTGTTTCCGCCATAATTTTTCCTCGTCTGTTTGTTTGAAGTTATCAATATTTCACCAGGATTTTAATTCGACTTTGTGGTCCTTTGTGTCTTTGTGTCTTTGTGTCTTTGCGGCTTTGTGCGAGAATAAAATTTGAATTACTGTTGAATAAGACCGTGCCTTGTTTTTTTGTTTCAAGTTTCTTAAAAAAATAAGTAAAGAGTCCCTGCATTTATCCCTGCATTTATCCCTGCATTTATCAAAAAGTCTCTGTATTTAAAAATTAGTAAAGTGTCCCTGCATTTATCAAAAAATCTCTGCATTTAAAAATAAGTAAAGTGTCCCCGTATTTTAAAGTGTCCCCGTATTTTAATTGTTTAAACGGGTCAGACCATCGGTCAGCAGTCCCTTGAAACGGTCCAGGGTAATGGGGTAGGGCTGCATGGGGATTCCCATCCAGTCGCAATATTCAAGAAAATCCTCTGGTTTTTCCTCCATATATTTATCCATGAAGCCCAGACTGTCAAGGACAATTGCACCGCCGGTGTGTCTTGGAAAATTTTCATTGGCCAGTCCTTTGTCCCATCCCTTGAAAACCAGTTTGCGGAATTTTACCCATCCCGGGGTCATGAACCAGACCGGCTCACCACCGGCCACCTCATCTGTGATCTGTTTCATCTCTTCATCGCTGGCCGGCATGCCCATGCAGTGGGTCGCATCGATTCGGATCACATTGTCGCCCTGTTCGTCAATAATGGTCTGCATCATCCGTGTGGGATTGTCTGCGTTGACATAGCAGTATTTCCCGCCGTAAACAACAATTACCTTTTCTGCAGCGGCTTTTGCCTTTCCAATGAATTTTACCAGCTGGGATTCCAGTTCATTGATGTCCTGGTGAAGTCCCGGGGTTGTAAAAAAGATATGTTCTGCGTCAAGGAACCCCTGGCGGTAACACCTGGCTTGAAAGATAATTCAGTTCAGGTCTTAATGTGCCGCATGAAACAATTGCCGTGCTGCTGAATGATTGATCTGTCATTTTAGTAAACTCCCTTTTTATAATGATTCCTTTAAATAACCGCCGTGGCCGGCCCATGATCATCGACCCGGCCACAACAAAGAATGAAATTTGAATCCTGTTCCAACCCCGATCTTTTAGTTTATCAGTTTCTAACTCTTTTGCAAGACGTTATTCCTGATTTTTCTTTCCATCAGTAAATTCATTTTTTACGCCATGATTTTTTACATATAAAAAGGCAATGTTTAATGCTCCTTTCATTATTTGTTCAGCCCTTCAGGGTTTGGCCGTTTATAGAAATTCTGCTGTCTGTTTGGAAATATAAATTCAGGCGGGATACCACTACAGGCAGCGAACTGTATTCTTCTTGACAATTTTTAGCGGTAATGCTACTGAAATCAAGCCTGATTCCCCCACATTCCCTGAATACGGATAATTTGCATAGGTGAAAAGGAATTCCAATGAAAATTCTTATCTGCGGTGCAGGACGTATTACTGATGAGTTGCTGAAAAGGGTCGGTTCCACCTGGGAGATTACCCTGATTGAAAAAAAATCAGCCAAAATTGCCCCTTTCTCCACCCGGTTTCCCAGTATCGTAAGGGTCATGAACGAAGATGCATCCAGCCCGGTGGTCCTTGAAAAGGCAGGACTCAAGAATCAGGACTGCGTTCTGGCAATGACAAACGACGACAAGGTCAATCTGGCAGTTGTTGGTTTTGCTGAAAAGGAAAATATTAAAAACATTTTAGCGGTTGTCCGTGATCCGGCAAAGATCCCGGATTTTCATAAAATAAAGGTTAAAACCATTTCCATGTCGTCTGATATTGCCCACAGGGTCTATAAATTTTTAAAGGATCCCCGGGTCAGAATCAGTGAATTTGGCGAGGGCCATGCTGAACTTGTGGAACTGACCGCTGAAAAGCAGTCTCTTGAAAATCTTCAGCATATGGCAAAAAGCCGGGATGATCACTGGCGCATGGCAGGCGTTATCCGCAGCAACAGGCTTGAATTTCCAGATCAGATAAATGAGATCAGAAAAGGAGACAGGCTTTTATTTTTTG
Source organism: Thermodesulfobacteriota bacterium (assembly GCA_034660495.1). Taxonomy (GTDB): domain Bacteria; phylum Desulfobacterota; class Desulfobacteria; order Desulfobacterales; family Desulfobacteraceae; genus DATFJZ01. The sequence goes on from JAYEJJ010000261.1 coordinate 6,375, forward strand.
GAGAGCCCGGTCTTTACAATATTTTGTCAAATCGTCTGGCCCAGGAAGATCCCCATTTTCCCAGATCCTATGGTCAGCAGATGATTCTCGGCATTGGAGAGGATGAAGGCCTTGATGTGGCAGAATTGCTCAATGAGGCGTTTTATCTGGCCCGGGGGACCCATATAGAACAGATCAGGGTGATCTGTTCCAGGGAATCTGAAGAGATTCACCAGGTTTTGTCCCGCTGGTCTGAAAGCCTACAAATTGATATTAATGAACAGGACATTGCCCTTCACAAAAGCATTGTTGCCGATGCCAGCGGCAATGATGCCGGTATTGCTGTTCTTGGCTATATCCGAAAATTATCCAGGTATTTTTTCAGTCATCCGTATATGAAAATTGCCGGAAAGCTGCCATGCCCCCTTCTTGTGTCCAAATTTTCAGATCCCTACGAGCGGATACTGGTTCCTTTTAACGGATCGCTGTCTGGACAGCGGGCCGTTGAAATCGCCCTTGATCTGGCCCGCCAGTTTGATGCGGAAGTCAGTGTGGTCGTTGTTGTTGAACCTTCCTATCTCCATGGTTCAGATTCTGCCAGCGGGCAGTGGGAAAATCAACTGCTCAGCCAGATCCGGGAGTTGTCCCGTATATATAAAATAAAGGTGGAAGAACATGTCAGACACGGCAATCCTGTCAAGGAGATTCTGGCCATGTCAGAGGATTATCAATTGCTGGTGATAAGCAGCGATACGTATAAATCCGGATTTTTTTCAATAAGCGTAGCTGGAATGCTGGTAAACAGGTCGCCTGTTTCGCTGCTGCTTGTTTCCTGAAAAAGGAGGCGTATGGTTATCCATTCAGCATGGGGACTGGTACTGGTTTCTCTGGGAGCGGCCTTTCTTCCAAGTGTTGGCAGATGGGTCAGACTGCCGTCCATCGTACTTGAAATTTTTTTTGGAATGCTTCTGGGTAAGAGTTGTCTCAACCTGCAGTTTGGCGGAGACTGGATCACCTTTCTTGCCCACCTGGGATTTTTGATCCTTATGTTTCATGCAGGCATGGAAATTAATTTCAAAATGCTGAAAAATCAGAGTGCCGGTATGTTCGCCATTCAGGCCGCTGTGTTTGCGGCCACATTAATCCTGTCCATTGGCGGGGCAGCTCTTATGGGCCAGGGGTTATATCTGGGCCTGGTTCTGTCAACAACTTCCCTGGGCCTTGTGGTTCCCATTCTTAAGGAGACAAAAATCATCCAGTCCCCCATGGGACAGATGGCCCTGATTGCATGTACACTGGCGGATTTTTTGACCCTGTTTGCCATTACCTTTTTCTTTTTATGGCACCAGAATGGTTTTGGCTGGGAGTTTTTAAAGCCCCTGCCGTTTTTTCTGGGGTTTGGTGTTATTTTAAAAATTGTTCAGTTCCTGGCCTGGTGGTATCCTGAAAAAACAGGCCGTCTTTTGGCTGATCATGATTCCCTGGAACTGGGTGTGCGATTTTCCCTTGCGCTGATGTTTTTGTTTGTGGCGTTGTCTGAACTTGTTCATCTTGAGCCGGTGCTCGGGGCATTTCTCGGCGGCGCAATGCTGTCCATTGTGTTTCAGGAAAAAATCCAGCTGGAGCTCAAGTTTTCAGCTTTTGGATACGGGTTTCTGGTGCCGATTTTTTTTATCAATATCGGTATGAATTTTGATATAGCCAATGTGCTCTCTGTAAGTCAGCTTTTATTTACAGGCAAACTTTTTGTTTTTGCCGTGGCTGTTAAAGTGCTTCCGGCCATGATTTTTGTACTGGCCGGACTGTCGTTTTTTAAAGCCTTCACCCTTGGTATGCTCATGACTTCCCGGTTAAGCCTGATTCTTGTGGCCGCAACCCTGGGTCTGGAATTCGGCCTGATTACAGAGACATTTAAGGACGCGATCATACTGCTTGTGGTGGTTACCTGTATTTCCGGGCCGGGGCTTTTCAAGCTGCTGTCAGGTGTTGCCGAAAAGAGCGGATCTGCCCGGTCACGGATTGAGAGGAAAAAACTGGATGTGGGCTGGATGAGGGAAGAAAAATAGCTTTTTATAACACCCATGATGCACAGCATCACAACGAAAAATGACAATTACTTTTTTTTGCCGCAACCCTAAAATGAAAGGTAATGGCCAGAGATCCCAGCACATGTTCCCTTGACTGGCGATTAAACTGTTTTGTCCTGAAAACATGGCGGTAGGTCAGCTTGGTCATCTTATAGCTTACGGACACACCTGTGGAAAATTCTGCCACAAAAGGTTTCTTATCCACACTGTGACTGCTTTTAAAGGTGCTGCCGTCCAGAAAAATATCATGCAGCACAGCTTTCCCCCGGACACCGGCAAACCAGTGCAGACCAAAGGCAGGCGTTTGGGGATGCCCGTATATGGGAACCGGAGCACTGACCCCGGCACCTGGTCGGATCACATCAGATCCAAAATCCATGGGGATATTGTATCCCACCCGCACTTCAACCCCTGTATCCGCTGATGTTCTGACATTGCCCAGGGTCACTCCTGTGTGGGTGAGCAGGTCTAAGCAGAGTATCCTGGTAAGCGGTTCCCGAAGGGTGCGCCATTTGCGCTGCCAGGAAAATCCCAGGGCCGGTTCATTCTCCAGCTGGTTGTCCCACCCCTGGGCTTCATCAATTCCCCTAAGATCGTGGACGGTATTCTGGACCTGTTTTGCAAGGGCAGCAGGGCCCACCACGCCCAGGGTAATTTCAATGGTATCAAGTTTGGTGGGGGTTTTGCTGTGCAGGGCGATTCCACCATACAGATACCCGGCATAGGGCCAGTCATCAGGCTGGAGTTCCGCGAGCTGAATATCTTTGGGCGTATAGATCTGATGTCCGAACAGCAGCCCGATATTGTGGGTGCTGTCTGGTACATGGGCAAAGGGCACTGACCTGATCACAGGCATGATCCATCCGGGCAGGCGGACATCATCTTTGTACTGCTTCAGATCCCTGGACAGCCAGGTCAACTGCAAAGCATTGGTATAATACCTGTCTGTACCGCCGAAAAGATCATTTTCATAAAAAATTTGAAAGGTCTGCATGTCTGCAGATACTTTATTCCCAGCCAGAAAGGACAGTAAAAAGATCACCATAACCCCGCGCAGTATCTTGTACCCCTTTTTCATTGCAGGCTCCTTTTAAGAGACGTATTTAAACGCTGCACTTTGGCAGACTAAACATGCTTCGGATATTAAAAATGTGCCTTGTCTATGACTAACGACCATGATGCACAGCATCACATCAAAGCATGAAACTATCATGAGGCCGCCCCAACGGTTGCCTGGCAGAGCAAAAAATCAGATCTCCTTTGGTTTTCAATGTTCCTGACAGGCAACCGCTGGGGGCTCTTAATCGGGTGTTTCATATAAAATAATATATACCATTGCCATTTGAATTATCGGTATGTGGCGTGTTGGACTTTCCAACAGGGGGGAAATTTGTAACTATGAAAGATGCAAAGACCGTCTTGCACCTGATATGGCAAAGCGGACTGTGTAACCCCTTAACATCAAGGTTGAAAGAATTTCTTAAGGACTTCATAAACCGGTTTTCCGAAAAGGTACTTGAACCATAGCACCTGGCTGTTGGATTCAAACGTTACCTTCCTGCTTTTTATTTCGAATAACGGCGGCCCATGGCCGTTGGTTTATATCTGCAGATCAGGTATAATCTCCCGGAGGACAGACAGCACAAACGGGGTTACATCGAAAAATTGAATACCCAGAATTGTTTGATTGTTTTTTATAAAAAACCGGCAAGAAAACCCCTGAGTCTTTAGCTCAGGGGATGAATTGACGGATTATGATGTGCTTTTCAGCCTATGCGTTTTTGAAAAGCACTTAATCGAGAGCAACAGCATAGGTC
>JAYEJJ010000262.1:0-10252 GCA_034660495.1 Thermodesulfobacteriota bacterium
AACGACAGGGTTTCCAAAAAATTCAGCATGCCGGCGCTTTCCGATTTGATTGTGGAAAAAGCAAAGCTGCAGCCTGGTTAATTCTTCTTTCTTTCAAACCAACACGAAGGCAGATTCATAGACAATCCATTTGTACAATCATATTGTTTTTATAGTGCATAAAAATGACTTGATACTGTTCCATATACTATATAAGGTAAGGAAAATATCTTTTCATCTGTGATCATCTATAATTGTATGATGGTGTACGATTATCCTGCCGTCATTTTTTGAGACGTATATTTTGCTTTTTCAATCGCCCATGGTATTTGAATAGGATACTAATTTATGTTATTTAACGGGCAGGATAAATTTTAAATTTAAAACAGAGGATGGGAATGGAACTTTTAAGAGGGATTAAATATAATTTCAAGGGACTTGTTCTGGGCATTATAACACCAAAGCTGCTTTTTCTGGGTCTTTTGAGGTTTTTTATCGTTATCTTTTTTTCTCTGGTTCTGTCAGGGGTCGCACTTTACTGGCATCAGGATATTTTAAATCTGATATGGACCCGGCCGGAATCCCAGTGGCTGTTTCTGGCCTGGAAGCTGGTGTCCTGGTGTCTGTCTTTATTGCTTGTGATATTGTCCAGTTTTATTGCCTATTTTACGGCCCAGATTATTTTTTCTGTTTTTATTATGGATTACATGTCTGTTATTACAGAACAGATTATTACAGGGAAAACCGCATCTTCTTCTGATCTTTCTTTTGCAGCCATGTTTGTTCATCTGCTGAAACAGGAAATTCCAAGGGCGGTTCTGCCCTTGATAGTCATCGTTTTTATTTCAATGGCAGGCTTTTTAACCCCGTTTGGTTCAATCATTGCGATTTTGTCCTCTCTTGCAGCTGCGGTTATCCTTGCCTGGGACAATACTGATCTGATTCCGGCCAGGCGGATGGTTCCATTTAAGAAAAGATTTGGGCTTTTAAAAAAGAATTTATTGTTTCATCTTGGATTCGGGCTGTGGTTTCTGGTGCCCTGGCTGAATATTTTTTTTCTTTCCTTTGCCCCGGTTGGCGGCGCCCTTTATTATCTTGAAGAGGAAACAATTGTTACCATTAAGTCTGAATAATGGGTATGCCCTGGCGGGCACAACAAATCCGGTGGTATCTTATGGACTGCGATCACAAAAATTTTTTATACGGTTTTGAGTGTTTTAAAAAACAGGATACAGATCCTGAAATTGATCTGCATGAAAAGGCATCAACAAAAACCCGGGGAAAATATGATCAAGGGGTCTTGTGCGCCTTTTGTAAAAACAGAATCGCCAGTACAAAGGATCAGATTGTTGTAAACGGTTCCCACGATCATATTTTTGCAAATCCCCACGGCCTTGTGTTTGAGGTGGTGTGTTACAGTAAAGCCGGGGGGTGCTCGGGAATTTCCCAGTTGACCCGGGAATTTACCTGGTTTCCCGGATTTTCCTGGAGGGTGGCGGTCTGCCGCTTTTGCGCAGGTCATCTGGGCTGGTTTTTTCTGTCTGAAACCCATTCGTTTTACGGGCTTATTGTAAAGAATCTAATTTTGCCCCATGAATTTTAAAAACAAAAAAAGTTTTGACACCGTTCTTGTCTGCATTGTATACTGCAGTGAAATAATATAGGAAAAGCGCCAGGCTCATCTGCTCAGTCAACGACTGCCACACCATATAGATTGATTGCAAATCGATTTTGTAGAATATAAAGCAATTCGAGAAAACCAGAAACAAAACCATCTGGAAAAACCTGTTATGACATATAAAAAGGGGGTTGCTATGTATAATGGTAAAAAAAGAAAAATCAGCAGGGCAATTACAGACAGACGAGCGCCTCAGGACCGCCGCGTCCTTAATCTCGGGCCCAGGTATCCGCTTCCGGAAAGACGGGAAGGCCGCGGAGACAGAAGAAAGGGCTGGGAAGACCGGTATGGATGGGAAAGAACCAGCAGATGGAGCAGTATTCCGATTTATTCGAAAATCCCCTGATGTCCCCCTGCCAATGCCTTTGTCACGATTTCGTATGTATCTTTGGAAAGCGAGGGTGTTTTTATGATTCTGTCAAATTCGTTTTCCATCAGGGCCTGTCGTTTAACGTCATATCTTTTCCACTGACTGAAAGCCGAGGCAAGGCGTGCGGAGATTTGAGGGTTTTTCGGATCAAGGGCAAGGATCTGGCCGGAAAGGAATCTGTATCCTCTGCCGTCTGATCTGTGAAAATTTACAGGGTTTTGAGTGGAAAAAACCCCGGTCAGCGATCTTATTCGGTTGGGATTTTCCATGGTAAAATCCCTGTGCCGGGTCAGCGCCTCAACCCTGTCCATGGTATCCGGCAAAATAGATGCGGCCTGGACTGCAAACCATTTGTCAATCACCAGCGGCTCATGTTTCCATTTGTCATAAAATTGATCCAAGGCCTCTCGGGTTTTGGGGGAGGCGATGTCTGTCAGGATTGAAAGGGCGCCGATTTCGTCTGTCATGTTTTTTGAAGCCAGAAAATGCCGGTAAATGATCTCTGTGGCTTCATCCGTGTTCAATGCGCCTGTATAGGACAGACAGAGGAGCTTTAAGCTCCTCTCTGCCATGGCTTTAGAGGACAGATCTGCTGGGCTGTACCGGCAGCAGTTTGATATTGTAGATATGAGCTGATCTTTTAATGCAGCACCCAGGCTCTTTTTTACAAACATCCTGGCTTTGTGGATCAAATTTACATCTATGGTCTCAAAGGTTTCGCCTATTTCATCTTCTTCAGGAAGGGCAAGGATTTTGGAGGTTAAGGCCTTTTTATTATCTGTCCTGGCAAGCAGGGCGCCAAAGGCGTTTTGTACGGGCAGTGAAAGGTTACAGGGCTGATTGTTTTTTATATTGAAAAAGACGGTTTTTATTTCCCTGAAAAATAGCTGCTGGGCAGCATCCCATCTGTTAAAATCATCATTGTCATGTTCCAGTAAAAAGGCAAGTTCCTGAATTGTAAAGTCTGTTTTTAATTTAACAGGGGCAGAGAACTCTCTGAACAGTGACGCAAGGGTTCCGGGCGCTATGTTTTCAAAAACAAGCTGGTCTGTTTCGTTTTTCAGATGGTACAGGCATTGCTTGTCAGGGGTGATATCCTGGCCGTTTTTGTCAATCAGGCCTGTTTTAACAGGAATATGACATGGCGGGTGCAGGTGTTTAAATTGATTGTCATAATTGAGCTGCTGAAAATCAATGACAAGCTGCCGGTTTTCAGGAGTGTAGGTTCTTTTTATGGAAACTTCCGGGGTTCCCGGGGTGGTATACCAGCGCCTGAACTGGGACAGATCAATACCTGACACCTCTTCCATGGTGGTGATGAAATCTTCTGTTGTTACAGCACAGCCGTCAAATTTTTTAAAATAAAGATCCATTCCTTTTCTAAAGCCTTGTTTCCCAAATATCTGGGACAGCATCCGGATGATCTCAGCCCCTTTCTGATAAACCGTGGCAGTATAAAAATTGTTCATCTCAATATAGGATTCAGGCCTTACCGAATGGGCCATGGGACCGGCATCCTCGGGAAACTGACGGGTCCTGAGTTTTTTGACATCTTCAATGCGTTTGACCCCCCGGGCGTTCATGTCAGAAGAGAATTCCTGATCCCTGAACACGGTCAACCCTTCTTTAAGGCTGAGCTGAAACCAGTTTTTCAGGGTGATTCTATTGCCTGTCCAGTTGTGAAAATACTCATGGCCTATGACCGACTGAATATTCATAAAATCCGAGTCCGTTGCTGTCTCAGGACTGGCAAGCACATATCTGGCATTGAAAATATTCAGGCCTTTGTTTTCCATGGCACCCATATTAAAGTGGCTGACAGCGACGATCTGGTACAGGTCCAGATCATACTCCCTGCCGAATTTTTCTTCATCCCATGCCATGGCCTGTTTCAGGGTGGTCAATGCATACCCGCATTTATCAATATTTTCCTTTTCCACATAAAGTTTGAGAACAATACGGCGCTGTGACGCTGTGGTGTATACATCTTCAACACAGGAGAGATCACCGGCAACCAGAGCGAAAAGATAGCAGGGTTTTTTTACCGGGTCTTCCCATTTGACAAAATTCCTGTTGTTTTCAAGGGTGCCCTTGAGAACCATATTGCCGTTGGAAAGCAGAACAGGGTATTTTGTCTGATCCGCTGTTATGATACATGAAAATTTTGTCATGACATCAGAGCGGTCGGGAAAGCAGGTGATTTTCCGAAATCCTTCTGCTTCACACTGGGTGCAGAAACAATTACCTGATCGGTACAAGCCATCCATTGTTGTGTTGGCCCCCGGGTTCAGACGGGTTGTAATTTCAAGCGTGAAATTTTCCGGCACCCTGTTGAGTTTGAAATACTGTTTTTCTGTTTCATATTCTTCCGGCATCAGCACCATATCGTCTGCCACCACAGATTTGATATCCAGATCCACGGCATCCAGTATCAGCGGTGTTTTTTCATCCGCTGTTTTTCTGTTGCGGGTGATTTCCATGACCGAGGTCACAATGGTTTCTTTTTCAAAGATATCAAACCTGAGATCAATATGATCAACAAGGTAGTTTGGCGGGGTGTAGTCTTTCAGGTATTTTTTTTCATGTGGTTTCATAATAATGACTTGTATATTCAAAAAAGAATTTTGTCAACTCCAATCCGGTCTGTTCCATCATCAACAGGGTGACCCCGGCAGTGCTGAGATTTATTATTGATTTACAAAAAATGTTTTTATATACTCATTTTCAGTTTTCTGTCTGGATTTTCAGGCTGAAACCCATTGCAATGAATATGAACTAGTCCAACCCGGGGCATTCTGGTTGACTTGGCTTCTTTAACGTATCTTTTGCCCGATTAATCCCTGTTTTATTTGAAAAAGGAGTACTCATGATCACACCTGTTATTCTTGCCGGCGGTTCCGGTACAAGGCTGTGGCCCCTTTCACGGGAGCTGTATCCCAAGCAGCTGATAAGTCTTGTCAATGAAAACACCATGCTTGAGAATACCCTGTTAAGACTGAATTCTGTTGACACCGTATCTCCCCCTCTTGTTGTATGCAATGACGAACACAGGTTTATGGCTGCAGAACAGATGCGGCGAACAGATGGGGTCAGCGGGTCTATCCTTCTGGAGCCTGTTGGCAGGAATACCGCCCCTGCCATTGCAGCCGCCGCCCTGTTTCTGCTGAAACAGGAAAAAGACCCGGTTCTTCTGGTCCTGCCTGCAGATCACGTGATTAACAATACAGACAATTTTCATCAGGCGTTAAAATCAGGAGAGCCATATGCTGAAAAGGGCTTTCTGATAACCTTTGGCATTATTCCCGATGCCCCTGAAACCGGGTATGGGTATATTCAGAAAGGAAAAGCCGTGGATGTTGAATCCAGTATATTTGAGATCAGCCGGTTTGTTGAAAAGCCGGATTCAGAAACAGCAAAAGAATACGTTCGTTCAAAAAAGTTCTGCTGGAACAGCGGCATGTTTATGTTTAAGGCCTCAATTATTCTGGCAGAGCTTGAACGGTATGTTCCAGATATTGTTTCTGCCTGCAGAAATGCTTTAGAAAAAGGAATTTCCGATCTTGATTTTTTCAGGCTTGACAGGGATGCTTTTGGCCATTCTCCATCTGAATCAATTGACTATGCGGTCATGGAAAAAACAGACAAAGGGCTTATGATTCCCTTTGATGCCGGATGGAATGATCTCGGGTCCTGGGATGCCCTGTATCAGTCCGGAGAAAAGGATGAGCAGGAAAATGTGGTAAAAGGCGATGTGCTTCTGTCCGATGTAAAGCACTCCTACCTTCATTCCCAGAGCCGGCTTATTGCGGCTGTGGGGATAGAAGACTGTGTTGTGGTTGAAACCGTTGATGCCGTGCTTGTGGCAGCCAGGCACAGGGTCCAGGATGTAAAGAAAATTGTGACCCGGTTAAAAGAATTAAAGAGAAATGAGGCTGTGTGCCATAGAAAAGTGTACAGGCCCTGGGGGTCCTATGAAAATGTGGATATTTCCCAGCGGTTTCAGGTCAAGCGGATTATCGTAAAACCCAGGGCCAAGCTGTCTCTGCAAAAGCACTATCACCGGGCAGAACACTGGACTGTGGTGTCAGGAACAGGTCTGATTACCCGGGACAAGGATGAAATTCTTTTAAAGGAGGATGAGTCCGTCTATATTCCGCTGGGTGTGATGCATAGAATCGAAAATCCCGGAACCATCCCCCTTGAAATCATTGAAATCCAGTCAGGTTCCTATCTTGGAGAGGACGATATTGTAAGATTTGATGATGTGTATGGAAGAAAGGACCGTTAAAAGAAAGGCTGGCGCAAAAAGATATGGTGATGGTTTTCATCATCAAATTCTCCTGAGGTTTTTTCAAGAAAAATCAGTGGCGGCCCTGCATATATAAGTCATATTTTATAAAATGTTAAGGTGTACTCTTTTATAGAAATCTGATAGGATCAAATCAATGTCAAGATAAATATGGAGCGTATATATGACTGAAGAAATAAACGGATATTTAAAGGGTCACCTGTTAATGGCGATACCTGGACTGCCTGATCCCAATTTTGCCCAGACAGTGACCTGCCTGTGCGAACATAATGAAACCGGGGCCCTGGGCTTTATTATTAACAGAATCCATCCGCTTTTAACAGGAAGAGAGCTTTTTGATGATTTAAATATTGAGTATACAGACAATATTGACAAGGTAAGCATATTTCTGGGCGGACCTGTTCAGCCAAGTGGTGTGTTTGTCCTTCACGGCCCGCCATTTGACTGGCATTCCTGTATGAAAGTTACAGAGGATATCGGGTTGAGTAATACACGGGAAGTCCTTGAGGCCATTGCACGGGGAGAAGGGCCGGAGTCTTTTTTAATTCTCCTGGGATGTGCTGGATGGGGGCCGTTACAGCTTGACAGTGAATTGTCTGACAATGCGTGGATGCACTGTCCTGCTTCAAGAAAAATTGTTTTTCAAACCAGAACGGATCAGGTCTGGGAACAGACCATGATGAATATCGGTTTAAATTCTGATAATTTTTCAGATGCAGCAGGCTCTGACTGAATTCAAAAAAGATGATTTTGGCATATGAACAAACATAAAATTTTTTTTGACAATGTTGAAACTATATCACAAAATCTTGTATCTGTTTTTGAGAGGATGCAGGAAATTCCGGGTATGTACGATCATACCTGTGAAGAAAAGATGAAAATCTGCCAGGAAATCCCAGAACAGGTCAGGTCCAGGGTGGTAAAAATTGCAGTGGTCGGCGCTGTTAAATCCGGAAAAAGCACTTTTGTGAATGCACTGCTGGACCAGGATCTTTTAAAACGAGGTGCCGGCAGTGTAACCGCTATCATTACAAGACTGAGACAGGGAGATCAGTTCAAGGCAGAGATTTTTTTAAAATTCTGGGATGAGATCAACAAAGAGATAGAAAATGCCCTTGTTTTTTTCCCTGAGGTAAAAAAAATATGTCCGGAACTGGAAGGGAAGGGCTTTGATTTAAGAAGAAAAAACGATAGAATTATTTTAAAAAAAGCCAATGACAGGCTCTGGTCTGAAATATCCCTTAACGGCAGGGGAATCCGGGCTGAGTCCAAGATTGTTTCCCATGCCCTTGAAGGATATGAATTTGCCTGGGATTATGTTCAGGCAGATCCGGTAAGCATTTCTTTTACCGGAGAGGAATTTGATCAGCACAAAATTTTCACGGGTACAGATGCCATTGGTTTTTTTGTTAAAGATGTTCTCATTGAAGCGGCTGCAGAAAAGATTGGTCCCCAGACAGAAATAGCCGACTGCCAGGGCAGCGATTCCACAAACCCCATGCACATGGCCCAGATCCAGAATTATCTGTTTTCAGCAAGCATGATCATCTATCTGATCAGCAGCAGAACAGGGCTCAGGGAAGCCGATATTAGGTTTTTAACAATGATTCAGAAAATGGGGCTGTTAAACCGTATTCTTTTTGTTGTGAATTGTGATTTCAGCGAACATGACAATTTAAATGATCTTGTCAATGTTGAAACCACAATAAGAAAAGAGCTTTGTTATTTTACACCGGATCCGGAGTTGTTTACCTTTTCATCTTTGTATGTGCTTTTTTCCAGGTGCAGAAAACCGCTTTCCTCCAAAAATGCCATGCGCCTCGCGCAATGGGCTGAAGATCCTGAACTGGTGGGGTATTCAGAAAACATGAAGGAAAATTTTCATCAACGGCTTGACCAGATACTCACCAATGAAAGGCATGATCTGCTCATGGCAGGCCCTGCTGTCCATGTTAAAAAAATTGCCGCATTTGCCGAAAAAAGAACAAAAATTTATCAGCAGCTGAAACAAAAGGATTTGACAAAGGCCGTTGAAACCATTGACAGTCTCAGTGACATGCATACCCGGACCAGGCAGTTTAAATCCGTTGTAAAAAATGCCATGGAAAGTGCTGTCAAAGGGCTGAACTCAGAAATATCAGCAGACATAAGGGCGTTTTTCAATAAAAACACCCACAGCCCGGTCAGGAAAATGCAGGATTTTGTCAACCATTATCCTGTAACCCATGAAAAATATGAAAATGAGATACATTATTCAGGATTTCACAACGCCTTTTACTTTATGTTCCAGGATTTTAAAAAGGAAGTGGAAGCCTTTGTTGTAGAAGTGTTAAATCCAGAGATTGCCGGTTTTATAGCCAGAGAAGAAGAAAAACTTGCCTCTTATTTTGATTCTGTGTTTTATTCCTATAATAATATCGACCCTCTTTCCCTTTGCCCGGATTTTCCTGAAGCAGCCAAAGCCTTTGAAAGGAAACACAACGGCAAAAACAAAAATAATTTTATCAGTATTGAATCGGTCAGAAGGATTTTAGGCTTGAAATTTCCCGGTATTGTTTCAAGCATTGACTATAATGCCGGTGTTCGACTGGATTCCATGGCAAGATTTGGATTTCATTCCCTGACGGTGATCATGTCAAAAATTTTAAGCAGGAAATCTTCACCGCCCGGGTCTGCCGCCCTCAGGGATGCAGGGATAAAAATCAAAAAGCAGGCCTTGAAAACCCTTGAAACTGAGCTTTTAAAATGTAAGAATGAATTAAGGGATGCCTATCTTTTCGTATTGATAGAGGCTGTGGCAAGGGATTTTCAGGAAAAAATAATGACAAGGTTTCAAGAAAATGATGTTGAAATTGAGGCGGTGCAGAAATTAATTGATGCAGACCAAAGGGAAAAAAAGGAGCAGGCAGATGCTCTGGAAATGATCAAATCAATGGTAAGGGATACCTCCCGGAGGATCGATACATTGATGATCCCCTGAATCTGATGGTTTGAACCTTATGTTCTGAACCTGATGTCTTGTGAATCTGATTCCTGAACTTTATCCCTGAATCTGATGGTTTTAACCCTGATTCCGAAACTGATGTATTGAACTGATTTTGATGTCTGGAACTGAAAGACAAAAATATCTTGTATTTGGCATTCTTCATAAGTACTTTACACTTTTTATTTTTTTAACCACGAAACACACAAAAGGCACGAAAAATATAAAAATCAAACACAAAAAGTGTAAACTACTTTTGAAGCATTATGAAGGATGCCTTGTATTTTATTTAAAGGAGGTCACTGATGGAATTTAAACGAATACTTTGCTGTGTTGATTTTTCAGCCAATGCTGAAAAAGCCTTTTATGCTGCGCTTAGTCAGGCAGAAAAATTCAATGTCCAGGTTCATCTTCTCCACGTCCTTCCTCCGGTTGTCAATCCTTTGCTAACAGATATTGATCTTGCTGTGCCTGATGATTCCAGAAAAAGTCTTGTGCAGCAGCTTGAAGAGCAGATGGTCAGCGAGTACGGCAGGAAAATCAAAAAAAACATTGATTACCGCATTGCGGTCAGGGACGGTCATATTTCTTCTGAGATCCTGAACTACATAATTGATGAAAAAATAGACCTTGTCATTCTCGGCGCCTACGGGCTTTCAGGGGTTGAGCTTGTGCTCTTTGGAAGTGTGGCAAAACGTATCGCCCACAAGGCCCCCTGTTCTGTTATGATTATCAGGGAAACGAACTGAAACCCAGGTTTTCTTGAATATAAGATTGTTTGTCGTCAACAACCCCTGAGCTAAAGACTCAGGGGCTTGCAAGGCAACTTGTAAGCCCGGTTGATTAGCCTAAGCCACAGAAAAATTGGTGGCTGCGTTACATTGGAATATATAGTCATCCCAAGGTACTCCACACGCCGAGGGCTCTGATGTC
>JAYEJJ010000263.1:0-10235 GCA_034660495.1 Thermodesulfobacteriota bacterium
CAAACAGCTTGATTGTCGCAACGCCTGGCAGGGAAAAAGTCTGATCTCCTTTGGTTCTCAATGTTCCTGACAGGCAACCGCTGGGGGCTCTTAATCGGCCCTTCCATAAAAACTTGATAACCGAGTGATAATGAAGATCCAATATCAGACTTTCGGTATGCGGATTAACAAAAACACATACCAGTTCCGTGAGAACCATATCAGATAAGGCCCAGGCAAAGCAACATGTCAGCAAGAAGGAAAAAATGAGACCCCAAGCTGTTCATCATACCGGAGTTATCCATGAAACCCTCAAAGGGATTGTGGATAGAGTCACTTATCACAATCCGGACAACGGGTGGTCTATCCTCCGGGTGATGCCTTTTAATAATCCCCACGGCCAGGAAACAGTAATTGTCCACCAGACAAAAGTCTTTGCAGGGGCCACAATGGAATTCCAAGGGTCCTGGAGGGTTCATCCAAAATACGGCCGACAGTTTCAGGCCACCCTGGCAAAAGAAAGTAAACCCGCCACAACTGCTGCACTGGAAAAATATCTTGGATCGGGTCTGATCAAAGGCGTAGGTCCCAAAACCGCCAGGAAGATTGTAAAACACTTCAACAAAGAGACCCTGGATGTTTTTGAAAAGGACATCCAGCGGCTTACGGAAGTTCCAGGTATAGCCGAGAAAAAACTGGATATGATCAGTGATGCCTGGACTGAGCATAAGGCCATCCGTGAAGTTATGATGTTTCTCCAGTCCCATGGTATCAGTACTTTGTTTGCGGTCCGGATTTATAAAGAATACGGTGATGATGCCATACGCCTGGTTACGCAAGATCCATATCGATTAGCCAATGACTTTTATGGGATTGGATTCTTTTCAGCGGATAAAGTAGCCTTGAGTATCGGCCTTGAACCTGACAGTCAGCAGAGAATACTGGCAGGGATAAAACATGTCCTGGCTGCCGGCAGAAACTTTGGACACTGTTACCTGACAGCATCTCAGATTGATAAGGCGGTTAATGAACCTTTACAGCTGAACCTGTCTGACAAGCTGCCTGATCTATTGACGTATATGGAATCAGAAAAACTTCTAATGGTTCGTGAGCTTGTTCAGGATGATGGAGCAATAGAGCAGTGTTACTACTCGAAATCTCTATACTTTGATGAACTTTATGTCTCCAAAAGAATATCTAGTATCGGTGAGTCTCTGGATGTTGATAAAGACAGGGTTGAAAACTGGGTAACCCGTTACTGTGAAATAAAAAACATTTCGTTAAGTGATGAACAGGCCGCTGCTGTAACAGGGATTGTGTGTGAAAAATTCTCTGTTCTTACCGGGGGGCCTGGGTGCGGGAAAACCACCACTACCCTGGTCATCGTCAACCTGATTGAAGCCATGGGATTAAAAGTGGTATTAGCGGCACCAACAGGTAGAGCCGCACAAAGGATGATGGATGTTATCGGAAAAGAATCAAAAACAATCCACAGGTTACTGGGATGGCAAGGCGGTAAATTTAAAAAAAATGAAGAAAAACCGTTAAGAACAGATTTTCTTATCGTGGACGAATGTTCCATGCTGGATATCAGTCTGACTGCATCTTTGTTAAAAGCTGTACCGGAAACGGCTCAAATATTATTTATCGGTGACTCTGATCAGCTGCCTTCTGTTGGGGCCGGAAATGTGTTAAAAGATATCATCGCATCTGAAGCTGTGCCCTGTTTCCGGTTAACAAAAATATTTCGTCAGGCCCAGGAATCCTTGATCATTAAGTATGCCCACCAGATTAACCGGGGGGATACCCCCTGGATAAAATCTCCTTTTAAAAAACCGGAGATCTGGACGGATAAAACCGATTGTTTGTTTTTTGATTCAGATGAGGCCACCAAAGAGCAGATCAGTTTTATTGCACGGGTAAAAAGGGTCTACGATAATCAGATTGAACTGGAAAACAATAGTTCTGACGAAACGGATTGTTTCGAATTCAGGTTCCAGGAACCAATCGTACCCTATGAAACTGAGATAACAATTCCAAAAAAGTTCCAGCACGTTAACCTGGAAAAAGTTTGCCAGGCAGAAACCAGAACAGAGGAACTGGCATCAGTTCTGAAAAAAGTTCACCCATGGTCATCACTGCATTACAGTTTATCTGCTTTGGATGTTGTTAGAAAATTATATCAGGAGTGGATACCCAGATATTATGGAGACTGTGAAATCCAGATTCTTTCCCCTATGACCCGGGGAAGTCTCGGCACAATCAGCCTGAATAAAGTTATCCAGGAAACAGCAAACCCATACGTTGAAGGCAAACGGCAACTCAAGGTTGGAGAGAGAATCTTCAGGATTGGAGACAGGGTTATTCACCGGCGGAATAATTATGATCTGGGGGTCTTTAACGGTGATATCGGTGTAATCCAGGATATTGATAATACCGATCTGACCTGTTGTGTTGCATTCTATCCTGATCACCGACGAATCCATTATCAACAAAATGATATCATGGAACTTGATTTGGCCTATGCCATCACCATACATAAATCCCAGGGCAGTGAATTTGAGGTTGTGATCATCCCCATTCTAACACAGCATTTTAAAATGATGTTCCGGAATCTTATATATACCGGGTTAACCAGGGCCAGGAAACTGGCAGTATTCGTTGGTACCCGGCGTGCAATGGCTATGGCGGTTAAAAATCAGGATATCAGTAAAAGACAAACAGCACTTCAGGAGCTGTTGATAAATTGAACAGAAGAATAGAAATATGGGGTATATGTTTTGTCAAAGTCAAAAAAAAAGTAAACAAAGGAAGAAACGAGGAATGGTTTTTGTGTTCAGACCACTTAGGCAAATTTTATCCACAGGTTCGATAACCTTTGTTCCATAGAAAATGTGGAAGGTTGGTTTAGAGGACTTTTTCCCTGCCAGGCTAAAAATCAAGGAACTGCGGCCACTGGTCCTCAAACAGCTTGATTTTTTTAACGCCTGGCAGGGAAAAAGTCTGATCTCCTTTGGTTCTCAATGTTCCTGACAGGCAACCGCTGGGGGCTCTTAACCGGTCTTTCTATAAAAACTTGATAATCGAGTAATAAATAAAAAGGATAGCATCTATGCAAGCCGAACGTGTTTTATTGGAGACCGATGGCCAAGGCAACCTAATAGAAGTACCAAAACTACCACCTCACACACGATTAGAAGCGATCTTTTTGGTGCTTGAAGATAAAATGCCGGAACAAAAAAGATGTCCTCCCACAAGATTGAAGGGTACTGTGAAAGCGACAACCTACTCATCAACACCTTTCGATCCTTTCGAAGCTGCCATGTCCGACGAGGAATGGGAGAGTTCCCTTGATCGAACAGCAAGACAAATTTCAGGTGACTCGGAGGCATTCAAATGAACCTTGTAATACTCGACACACATGTGTGGATTTGGTGGATAAATCAAGACGAGAAATTGCCACTCTCATTCCATGAGCGTATTACCAATTCCAGACGTGCTGCCATTTCAGCCGTGTCCGTCTACGAATTGATTCAGGTTGTGAGACGAGGTCGACTATCTTTGACGATTGAAGTCAATGAATGGCTGCATATGGCGACAGTTGAAGCTGATATCGACATTATTCCAGTCAGCGCTCGAATAGCCCAAATTGCAGCAAATTTACCCCGTATTCATGGTGATCCCTTAGATCGTTTAATCATTGCGTCAGCATTGTCGAATAACAAGCCCTTGTTCAGTCTGGATGGAAAATTCGCAGGCTATCCAGACTTGTCGGGATTACTTTTTACACAATGATAGAAATAGGCATTTTTTAATAATTTAGGCTGGTTATAACGGATTTGGGGGAGCTGAGTTGTTTTTAAGTCTGAACAGACAGTAACCTTTCATTTATGGTTAAGTGGTAACCCTTAACCAAAGGACGAAAGGATGACCAAAAATTCAGCCCAAAAACTAACTCTAAGGGAAAACCGTACAATACTTCTACCGCATCTTATCAGGCGATCGGCCCTTCCATAAAAACTTGATAACCGAGTTGTCTTATTCATCTTAAAGATGTATATTTATATGGACCATATAAAAGCATATGCCTGTTTTGCATTTTGTACGGGCAACCGGCGTTTCAACCACCGATACCTTGAAAAATACAGGATAAATTAATGAACAAAGATATTGCACAAAAGTCTAAACAGGTACTGTTCGTTTTGACCGGGTTTTTAATGCTTGCCATATCTATAAACTTTGTGATTCTCGAGTTTTTTGATCAGAAAAGTTCTTACAGGACAGCTCACAGCCTGGTCGGAATTATATTACTTATGGGATTCGTTTATACATTTTCAGGTAATAAAATTTCCCGTGCAAAATTAATCTCTCTATTTCTTATTTCACTCATCCCCTGCTATCTCGGAACCGTGTTTTCTGACCTGGACATTTCATTACTAGGTATCGGCGGTCATAGAAACCCCATATTTCATAGCGGTATTTTGTTTTTCATATTTCTTATTTTAACAAAAAAATCAGATTCATACATGGTTTCAGCTTTGGTATCAGCATTTGGAGTCGGTCTGGGGTCACATCTGATTTGGGACATGTTTGACAAAGGAGACGTTCGCTGGATTCCCGGAGGTACTTTAGACACAGTTTGGCTTGGTGTTAATGGTATGTTGTGCATTTTGTCAGCAAAGATAAATTTATCGCACCGAATCTAAAAAAAATATAAAAACAATGATATAAATACCAGTGTTATTGGAAATGCAGATCCTTTTATAATTTTATTGACAAAAACATTTTTTTTCCATAAAAAGGGCTTACTACTTAGTCTGATGCCGGAGTGGTGGAATTGGTAGACGCAGAGGACTCAAAATCCTCCGGGCTTTAAGCCCTTGAGAGTTCAAGTCTCTCCTCCGGCACCACAAATAACAAGGCTTTCAACGTTTCACTGGAAGTCTTTTTTTTTGCCCGGATTTTTCATGTAAGCATTATGTAACAGGATCATCCGATGTATGGTCGATTACAATTACTCCTGGATTAAAGCCAGAAGTTCTTCTGCAGACATTTTCCCGCTGAGATCACTTTCCGTGAGCAGGCTGTCCGCCAGTTTTCGTTTGCGGCGGTGCATGTGTACAATTTTTTCTTCTACCGTTCCCCGGGTAATCAGGCGATAAATGGTCACAGGCCGGCGCTGACCGATTCTATGGGCACGGTCGGCCGCCTGATCCTCTACTGCGGGATTCCACCACGGGTCCAGGTGGATTACATAGTCGGCTGCTGTAAGATTCAACCCCACGCCCCCGGCTTTAAGGCTGATCAAAAAAACATCCCCCTCCCCGGATTGAAAGCCATGGATGGCCTTTTGCCGCTGAGCGGCCGGCGTGCTTCCGTCCAGGTACTGGTATTTGATTCTGGATTTATCCAGATATTTACGGACAATGGAGAGGTGCCCGACAAACTGGCTGAAAACAAGGGCTTTGTGTCCATTGGTGATGAGTTCCCCTAAAATTTCAGAAAAGACAGCCAGTTTACTGCTGGGAATAGAGATCTCTTTGTTGACAAGTTCACTGTGGCAGCAGGCCTGGCGCAATTTTGTGATCTCCGCCAGAATTTTGAGATGCTTTTGGCCCCCATGGGTCTCATCATCGCTGGAGAGCCTCTCCAGTGCCTGTTGGCGAAGGGCCTCATAAAAGGCCAGCTCCTCTTTGCTCAAATCAATATCCAGGAGTATTTCTGTGCGGGGTGGCAGCTCTTCCAATACCTGGGCTTTGGTACGGCGCAGGATAAACGGCTGGATCAACCGCTTGAGATCCTTGCCTGCCTGGGCATCCCCCTCTTTTTCAATGGGAACGGCAAAGTTTTCGTTAAACTGTTCCAGGGAGCCGAGAAGTCCGGGATTGATAAATTGAAAAAGATTCCACAGCTCACCCAGGTGATTTTCAATGGGCGTTCCCGTAAGAATCACCTTGAATGCAGCCCTCAGCTCCATGACAGAGCGGGATCTCTGAGTGGCAAAATTTTTTATGGCCTGGGCTTCATCCAGAACCACCATCTGCCAGGGGACTTCTGACAACATTGCGGCCCCTTTTTTTTGCTGTATCAGGCCGTAACTGCAGATCACCACATCAAAGCTGCCAATATCTTTTAGGATTTTCTTCCGTTTATTTCCACCAAATAAAACAGGGTTCAGACTGGGGGCAAAACGATTGGCTTCGTCAATCCAGTTTGCACAGACCGACGTGGGGGCAATCACCAGAGACGGTCCCTGAGGGGCATGTTTGATGAGCATGGCCAGGGCCTGCATGGTTTTACCAATCCCCATGTCATCGGCCAGGCAGGCGCCCACCCCCCAGTCTGACAGACAGTTCATCCAGTTGATTCCATCCAGCTGATAATTACGCAATTCAGCATTCAGGGTGGATGGGGGTGCCAGAAGCGGATCGCTCTGGGTTTGAAGTCTGGCAATGTGTGCTTTCCATTTCCTGTTGGAACGCAGGGTCCCGGCTTCCCGGAAAAACCCCTCCAGTGCCAGAGCAGCCAATGGGTGAAACTTAACTTCTTTTCCATGTCTGACAGCGTATCGGTCAAGGGCCTTAAGTCGTTTGCGAAAGGCCTGGGTCAGTTCAACAAACTGTCCCGGCTGGATCTCCACAAATCTGGTGGGGCTTTTTTCAAGGTATTCCAAAAGCATCCCCATCTCCAGGGTAAGGCGTTCATCCACCACCACCTGGCCGGTCAGGGTAAACCAGTCTTCTCCCCCTTTGATATTAAGCCGGCAATTGTTAAACGAGGCGTTTCCCACCAGCTCAAAGGGTTTTCCCTCGGGCCACTCAACCACTACCCCGTCAGCTTCTGCGTAAGCCGCCAGTTCCTGTATCAGCTCCAGGGATTCTTCCAGCCCTGGAAAATGCCACTCCCCATCATTTTCTTCGGCAGCGGCAAGGGTGGGACATCCATTGATCAGGCGGTCGGCCAGTCCTTTTTCCGCCTCCAGATTCCTTGTGGTTTTCATCTGGATGCCGTTTCCACCGGCAATGACATTTTTACCTTTGCTGCCCGGAGTATACCAAGGTCCTTTTTTACCAAGGGGATAAACCACCATGGAGAGTTTCAGTCCCTGTCCCAGGGGAGAGAGCTGAACATGGATCGTTGGATCTGCTTCTGCTTCAGAAACTGTATCACTGCTCCCTTCTATATCTGAATGGATGGTAATATCCCCTGCCAGAACATCCATGACCTGGACAATTTTATTTTTCGCAGATGCCGGAAATATGGCTTCTTTTCCAAGGATATCGGCAATTGCCTGGTACCTTGTATCCAGGGACACCAGCTTGATTCGTGTCGGGGTGTCCTGGACCACCACATGATCTGCTTTGAAATTACGTTGCGGTCTGGGAGACAGAACAAAGGCGAACTGGTCTTTGCCCTTTTTTTTAATGGTGAGTTCAGGCTTTCCATAGACCAGGTCCATGCGGGTGGTTCCATCGCTTAAAAAAAGCAGGGGATGGCCCACAACATCGGGCATATAGTCGTTATCAAAAATATATTCCTCCTTGGTGTACCAGCCGTCCTTGTAATAGTTGGCATAGATATGACCACAGATTTTCTTATCCTGGTCCGTCAGGCAGGGAAAGCTTCTTCTCTCCTCGCACAGGCGTTTTAAGGCAATGGGACGTCCTTTTGTCCAAACGCCTTTGGCATTTCTCTTCTGCTCCCTGGGGCTGATGGTGCACTTTCCGTTGTTATTATAATCGAGGAACCAGGCCATGCGCTGATCGTGACCTTTTTCTTGTTTCTGCTTTCGTTTTTTTGGGGATGGTTTCACATACAAAGAGAGCAGGGCGTTCAGGGTGTGCTCCCATATCCTGTTTTCCCTGATGAGTCCGGTCAGGCAGGAAAGATTTTCTGTTTTATCGGGTTTGGACAGGTTTTGGATCAGGCCGTTGAGTTCATCGGCAAACCAGACATATTGATTTTTTGCTGCAAGCGTATGGAGATTCTTTATGTTTTTAAGCTCGTTTTTTGCTTCTTTCCTGTCCACCCAGTAGTAGCCAAGCAGGGTGAAAAAATTAGTGGTCAGATTTGAGGAAAAACGCGATGAATGCCATGAACTGATCCAGATGTGATTTTGAAGAATTATATCCGCCCCCCGGGAATTGCCCTGCAGGTAATCCAGAAGATTGTCCAGCAACTCATATACCCGGTCAAAACCGTATTCCTGGTTCATTTCCTCTGCCAGACATGTTTTTGCTCTGGAAAAGCTGTCATCACTGCCTTCCTTAATCAGTGCCAGGATATAAAATACCCCCATGAACCGGCTGAAAAAAATTTCCTTTTTTCCATTTGTCCTGTTATTTAAAAGATCCAGTGCTTTTTCATACAATAAAATGGATGCTGCATTTTCCCCTTTGCAAAAAGCCATCCATCCCTTTAGACACAGACTGTTTTCAACGGCTTTATCCTTTTTTCCATGGGTTTTAAGCCAGACCTTGAGACGCTCCTGTTGACCGGTGAGCATCCACTTTTCCAATACGGCTGCCTCGAGATTGGATTCACATTTTTCAGACCCCTCCATGACAAGGGATTCCAGATAATCGGCACGAAAATCGGTCTGGTTCCAGGATACCAGGTCCCTGAGATAAGGCTCTTTTAGAAAATCTGTATGGATATGCTGCGGTAACAGCCGAAACCAGTCTGGATCAAAGGGAGACCAGCAGATTTTTTCCCACACCGTGGTGATGCTCTCTTTGTCAGAAACCTGGCGTATGAACCTTTCATAAAGTGCATTGGCCTGGGTCTCCTTTTTCTGATAAAAGAGAATCCGCATTCCAGCGATCAATTGATCCATGGACAGGTTTTTTTTCTGTGCCAGTCCCTCTTCTGTCAGGTTCAGTGTGTATTGAACAGTGCCGGCCATGGCCTTGAATTTTTTTTCTGCAGCGAGATGCCGGGTTAAGATTTCAATGTACCCCCGGTTCATCACAAGGACACTGCGGCTTTGTCCATTTAATATATCTGTTGCCAGAAGGGCATCCAGTGAACTGCGAAGCAGCTTGAACCGATCATTTTTTGTTCCGTAATCAAAACGTTGCCCCTCTTTTGTCTTTATGCCTGAAGCCGCAAGGCAGGCAAGCAGCTGGGTCTGAGTCAACCTGGCATAGGCGATGGACAGTATTTGCAGAATGTTTTTTTCAAGATCAGGCAAGGTTATGTATTCTTTCATAAAACTTGAATTTTTGAATGACATGAGCGCTTTGTTCCTTTTTTTTCTTTTTTCTCTTTCATCTGTGCTCTTTTTGGGGGAAGACCCCGGCTTTCAATAATATCATAAATCATGGATGCCATTCGGACCTTGGCTGAATTCTCATCTAAATTCAGAGCTCCTGACACCACAAACCTAATATATTGTTTTAACTGAAAATATTCAAATTTAGGATCGTAATTTTAAATGCATAAAAAAAACCAGACAAATACCATATATTGTGCTTATTGTCTTTGTTTTTAAAAAAAATACTATATATAGAAAATGATTATGCATTCAAAATTAGCTGAGGTCAGGAGTTCTGAAATTGGGCAGCACCATGTCCTTAAACATATTTCCTGAGCCTTTAACAGCCCGTGCATCCTCTCCTCTTTTATCCCTCTTTTGCCAGGTCCATTGCCTGTTTAAGCCTGGCCCTGATCCTTCAAAGAACATTTGAGAAAACGGATTCATGGTGGCGGATGGCTGATTTTACCCCGTTGATCATGCTTTCATTGTTAAAGCAGAAATACTTTATAAAATAGTCTTCCTTTAGCTGCAAGGATTTAAATATCTGCTGGTTATAACGGTTTTGGGGGAATAGAGTTGATTTTCAAGCTGGACAAAAAGTAACCTTTCATTTATGGTTAAGTTGCACCCCTAACCAAAGGATGAAAGGATGACCAAAAATTCAGCCCAAAAACCAACTCCCAGAATAAATCGTACAATAGTTCTACCCTTTGATCAAGAAAAATATTGGGATTCAATTAAAGTTCCCAAAAAATTCAGGCAGGAATTGGATGCTCTTATAAGCACATTTCCGGAGCTTTTCCAAAACTCAATTAAAAACGGATATTTATTGAAACTCGATCATCAAGTTTTTTGAATACCGCCGCCCCCAGCGGTTGCCTGTCAGGAACGAGAACGACGGAGGACTTTTTGCCTGCCAGGCTAAAAATCAGCGACCTGCGGCCACTGGTCCTCAAACAGCTTGATTGTCGCAACGCCTGGCAGGGAAAAAGTCTGA
>JAYEJJ010000264.1:0-10172 GCA_034660495.1 Thermodesulfobacteriota bacterium
ACGATGAGTCGCACTATGAGAATGAATCCTGGATTGCAGATCATACATGTCCTGTCTGCGGAGAGTCTCTGATTGTGATATATTATATACCATCCACCCTGACCGGGCAAATCATTCGACGCCCCCCTCTTGGTCATGCTATTGCTCGACCACCAACTTAAAGGATTTTCAATGCCTCCTGATCTTATAAAGTTTTCCGTTTTGTTTTTCCGTGTCGTTCCTACAGTAGAGGTTTGTCAATTGTCCTCATTCTGGTCTAATATTTCCTATTCTCTTCCTACCTTCGCCCCAATTTCAGTGTTTTTGTTGACACGAATGGTTCATTGTGGCATGCTGCAGCAAGTAAGATGAGCAATGGCCGGAAGCAATCTCCATAGAAACAGAACAGGTTGTACCTGACTTCCCGTCCAACAAGCCGTTGAACCTGACCGCGCGTCTGTTGTCGTCCATCTGGAGGCTGATGGTGCGGCAGGTTAACTCAACGTTATGTGCAAAAATAGGAGATTAAAAGAATGTCATACGAATCAATAGATAAATTACAGAATGCACTCAGTGAGCAAGTTTTTCATTATACGAAAGACAAGAAAAAAGCCGCTGGAAGGGCACTCGGAACGATGATTGAAATCATCACCTATTATCTCCTGAAAACGTGGGGATTCAATAACTCAACTTCCGTTGAGAGAGGATTACCTGAATATGGAAACGAAGCAATTTTACACAACGTTGAATATTCTTTACACCCGATTCTCAATGAATATGAGATTTCTGTTCCCAAAGACGGAAGTTCAATTACAGCGACCAAAATTTTAAAAGCACTAGAGGGGGAAATTGACACTTCAAGGTTTGTGAAAAAGAATAACAACCTTCTCGATACACATAATGTTCTTCGCAATGCCTGCACTATTGGTGAATCTGCTGACTCTTATTTACTAACAAGCTTTAAGACTGAGCAACACGATAAATATGATTTGCTGATCTTTGAACAAATGCAAAAATCCTACGCAATATTTGAATGCAAAAGAGTTGGTGTTGAAGAAGGTTGTAAAAAGGGACCACAGACAATCGAAAAAGCAAAACAAGGGGCTTATGTTGCAAGGTCAGCATCATCATTACAAAAAATCAGGACTAATACTGGTGAACAATTCGGAATAATCTATAAATCAAATAATGAGCCATATATCAAGCCTTACATTGAACTGATGAATGAAATTATTTATTCCAACAATCCAGAATTACTCAAAAAATTCATTTTGACTGTTGGTATCGTTAGTAATCATGGCAATTGGTTCACTGCTGAAGATCATAATAAAGAATTGAAAGTTTTAGCTCAATCTTATGACTGGTTATTATTTTTAACCGATAATGGACTTGCTCAATTTATAGATGAATTGTTACTGAACCCGTCAAAGAAATATGTAAAAGTACAAGATGCATTTAAAAGTAGTTATACAGCCAATAAAAAACGAAATGTTTTTACAAAAGTGAGAATGGATTTTGATGCAGATGCGACCTTGATGGAATATTTTTCAGATAAACTAAATGAAATTGAGGGGTGGTTTTATATTATTTCTCCAGAAGGAAAAGCAATTTCAGAGTTGAAAAGCGAACTTGCACAATTACGTTCTAAAAATTGGGGGAAAATTCTATGAGTGCAGGTAGAACGGTAAATTCACAAAGTCAAAGTTGGGGAACACCCCAAAAATATATAACCTCTATTAAGAACTTTTTTGGGGGTTCTATTGCGTTAGACCCATGCTCAAACGAGTATTCTATTGTACATGCCGAAACAGAATTTATGCTCCCTGAGCATGACGGACTTAGAGAAGATTGGAACTATCCTACCATTTATATGAATCCACCTTATGGTGCAGATAGAGAAAGGGGAACAACAATAAAAAATTGGTTAGGGAAATGTTTTTTAACGCATAAAAAATACAATTCTGAAATATTAGCTTTAGTTCCAGTAGCAACAAATACTGCTCATTGGAAGAATAGTGTTTTTGGGCAAGCGAAAGCTGTTTGCTTCCTTTATGATACAAGATTAAAATTTCTTGAAAATGGTTCTGGGGCAGGAAAAGGGGCACCTATGGCATGTGCAATGATTTATTGGGGAGAAAATTATGATAAATTTTATGATATATTTATTCATCATGGTGCGGTTATAGATATTTCTAATCTTCAAGGTGAGGAAATAGGAGCTACAAGAAATCAACTTAAATTATTTGCATTTGAATAGGAACAAAATACACATAACAAATCGTTGCACCTGACATTTTTTCGCTACGCTCCAAAATGCAGGTGAACTCAAACGTTCATCCAGTTGTGCCTCCAGAACAACGGCAGCCTTTCCGCAAGAAAAAAATCCACTCACTTTGACTTTTTGACCGATGAAGAGCTGTCGGCCATGGAGCAGGCTGTAGAAGGTGGCCAATTTTGCTGTTGACCTGCCCGATGCCAATGTCATGATCCAGATTTCAGGCACCTTTGGCTCCCGCCAGGAAGAGGCCCAGCGCCTTGGGCGAATTCTCCGGCCCAGGGAAAAGCCCTCCCGGTTTTATACCCTGGTATCCAGGGGCACGGACGAACAGTAATTTGCATTGAACCGCCAGTTGTTTCTCGTGGAACAGAGCTACAAGTATGAGATTTTGAATACCGCCGGGGGCTCTTAATCGGCCATTCCATAAAAACTTGATAACCAAGTAATACGAATGTCTTAAATATGGGCTTTGATCATCGTTTCGGCCAACTGTGGGATTGGTCGAATTTAATATTTCATAAGATACTGTTATCATATCTTTATCACTGAATACAATATGGAGTTAAAACTTATTTGGACCAAACGATGATCAAGGCCTAAATTTATACATGATCTTCAAAAAGCCGAGCGTTTTGTGTCAGGTGGATGTTTTTGTTAACGCATCCTGTCGCTGGTCAATAGAGATATCGCTAAATCCTGCAACTGGTATAGAACGTTCTTCAGCAAAATTTTTGCGGTGTAATTTGATACGTTCAATCTCATATAATGTTTCTGCTGTTAAATAGCTTTCTCCACAATGGGGGCAACTAACTACAGGAATATTTTCAATGAGAAACAAATTAGTTTTTTTACCATAACTTCTAGTAATATGACGAATTTTAGTTCCGTCTTGCCCACAAATGTCGCAAATCATTTGTCACCTCATAGTTTAAAAACTGTTATAATAACCAATTTACCAGTCATGCTAATTTTGGCAACCACTACAGTCAACTCATTTGAAAAGCTTTGCCCTTCGATGAAATATTTCCATTCTTTGGTAACCTGGTCCTTCTGTTTCTCAATTATTTTACCAAAAAGAACAATATGTTCAATGTCAAAAATGGACAAGTCGTCATCATCCATTTCTTCTTCTGCGTGTAAGGTCATGACATATTGTCGATTACGGATAGCTTCCTGCATCTTCTTTAAAGTGCTATCATGCATTCTGTTTTCCTGTGTAAAGTATGACCAAGGCCGATGTGCCTGATATTTCTGGCTTAAAACAATATATTTGAGTTACCCAAAGCATACCCTTTTATGGTAATATTTTGTAACAATATGCTCTTGTGATCCGGCCGGTTTGATCATGTCCTTTTTTTAATCCAGTAGTTCGTCAAGACCGGAATCTTTGTGTAAAATTACTTTGTATTTTTTTCGAAACCTTACGATTTTGGGGTCAAAATTTTCCATAATGTCTTTATATTGCTTATCAAGATATTTTTTTAAAAACTGTTTTTCTTCTTCCAATTTTCGAAAAAGGGAAGAGTGATCCGTCTGTTCAGCGGCGCGGCAACAACGCATGAAAGTTTTGAAATGAATGTGTTTCAAGATTTCCTTATCCGTAAACAGAAAGTGATGGCCTGGATCACCCACCTGACTCTGATCCAGTATAAAAACCTGCTGTTTCGACTTTTTGTCAAACTCATCCATAAGCCTTTCGTGCACCTCGCTTATGTGTTCCCAAAACCGATGTTTCAGTTCGTCCAGTTGCGATTCCAGACCATTGGCATCAATCTTAAGATCAAAAATATAACCCGAACCTTCAGCCTTTCCGTGATTTTTTCCATGCGTGAATTCGTGCGGAATCAGTTTTTCAATGTAATCGTTCCCATATTCATCAAGCTGACAGTAGAGGTGACCGGCAACCATGCTTAAAACGCCATAGCTGAAAGAGCCGTCTATCATCAAACGTGCCCAGGTTAAATACATCGACCCTCTATATGGTTTTTTTTTATAATCTTTTTGATCTCTCTCCCGGAAAATTTCCTGAAACTTGTAATCATCAAAATCGTAATCATAAAGCGTCTCAAAACTGAGCAGATTTTTTTGACTGCAGAAAAATTCATTCAAATAAAAATAATCTTCACCAATCCCTTGTATTGGAAGCAATGTGGCGTTAAGTTTTGAACATTGCACCTCGTTCATTGCATGACATGCATCCTCTAAATCATCATTGTTGGAGACAGAAATATCAAACAGCTCTCTCAACAGGAATTGCCTGATCTTAAAGGCATCTTCTTCCGGTGTGTCAACGCGGTATTGTTCCTGGCACTTTTTATCCCAGGAAAAATAATCGGGCACAAATTTAATTATCGCTTTTTTTAATTCCGGTAACAATTATTTCCTCGATTGCTTTTAAATTACTTGCCGTTTTTCTTGTAAAACTTGTGAATTTATGTCTAATAATACGGGGCTGTATGTATCCAAAACCTCCCGCAGCTTTTCTATCAGGTCGCCCATTAAAAAAGGCTTCTGGATAAAGGCCACACCCTTATCAAGTACCCCCTGATGGCTGATGATATCTGCGGTATAAATAGCATCCTGGGTATTGTTGAATATTTTTTTCAGGCGATCTTCTGCAAGTTTATGTTCAGATTCTGTTTTCTCTAATTCCTGAATCCGTTTTTCTAATTCTTCATAAGAGGGTTTTTCAACCATTGGGTCATCATCCTTGTTTTTGCCTGTTTTATTCATTATGTATTATCAGATTTATCAATGCATTGGTATCAAAAAATTCACTGCCCCTGAATATCTTGAAAGATCTGAACTGAATTTTTTTCTTGCCTTAGCTTGTTTAAAAATGAAGCCTGCCGGACCTGCAGACGGATTGCTCCCGGTTCCGGTGGGTGAGCCGTTGCCGGGCATTTTTGACCAATGGATACACCAGAACCTTTTTCACCTCAGCACCATATCGTTTTCTCTCACGGTCCATGCGGCCCCGACCAGTGGTTTTTCCCAGTTCAATCCAGTTGGCTGCCCGGTAACATCCACCATGGTAGCGTTTCTCGTCCACCAGAGTCTCCGCAAGTACCGGAGTTATCCCATACTGTTCCTGCCAGTCCTGGCCAAGACGGGCGAATACTGCAGAAAGCGTGCTGCTTGCCAGATTTTTAATCCGGGCCAGAACCAGAAATCTGCTGTTATTGACGATCTGCTGCAGGTTGACTGCCCGGGTTTCTTCATCCCAGCCTATCCATTTGTCTCTTACCTTCATCCGCCATGCCGGGCTTGAAAACTGAACACAGCCAACCAGCTCACAACCGGGACGGGTCACATAAACCAGATACTGAAGCCGTGCACCAAAGGGCATGGCATACCCCAGATAATGGTATCTGCCCAGAAGCTCCCGGAAAATATCCCGCTGTTTGCGGTTTTTTACCAGCTGAACATCCAGAGGGGTAAATTGTTCCACGCTTCCGGTAAGTTTGCTGTAATACCCGTCATCCTCTTCCATCCCTTTTCGTTCCACCTTAAATTTATGGGATCCGGAATTCCCGGTTTTTCTCTTTTCAGGGAGCTTTAGAACCCCTTTTTCCTCCAACTTTTCCAGAAGATCCTTGCACTCCCGGGCCTTGAGACCTCCGCCCAGCCGTTTCCAGTCCAGAAGCTCGCATACTGTCTGGGCCAGTTCAGAACGGCTGATCCCCCCACAGGTGGCTATGACCTCCTGAATCAATAAAATCTCATCAGCCGAAAACGCCCGCCCGCAAAATTTCTGCGCTTTTACTGCTGTCGACATTCCATACTCTCCTCATATTTTCGTTGTGTTATATCTTCTCATAACACTCGATGATCAAGTTTTTTTTAACATGTTGATATTATTGATTTTAACAAAATGTGCTATATTTGTGGCACTGTTTTTTAAAACAAATAATATCAATAGGTTAGGGTTTTTTGACAAAAAAATCTTGTAAAATCACATCATTGATACCCCAGTATTTACAAGGGCTGGGAAAAAACTTGATCATCGAGTAACAGATATACAACTGATTGTCCGGACAATTATTTCAAGGTGACGGCAATCGTACCTTTTGTTTAACCGCTTGATATGAAGTATGGCAAAACATACCCCAAAAAAGCAAGACTTTATTGAATTAATTTGCATTATTAGATGAAAACAGGATTGATGTAGTCAACTCTGCTCCTGTCAGCAAAAAGAGACCAGTTCAGGCAGGTTCTGTGGACAGGGCCGGGGATGAGCAGGCAGGACAAATGAAGATGGGAGCGGAGCCGGGATTTAACAGTTCTTGCGTCAAAAATTTTTGCAAGGATCTCTCCCTTTTTAATCATGTCTCCCGGAACCAGTTGTGGAAGGGGGTCAAGATGGGAATAAACCATCACAGGAATTATCCCGGCTGTTTCGTGGGATCCCGGGCCAAGGGAAACCACCAGGCTGTGTCCCAGCAGATCCCGGGATATATTCAGAATAATACCGTCTGCCAGGGCCGGGACCCGGGCGCCCGGCGCAAGGGCAGATATTGTTCTGCCGCTTCTGTAAAAACAGATATCAATGCCTTCGTGAAGGGTACGGCGGCTGCCGAAGTCTGCCCACCACATATGACAGCTGTCCTGGAGCATACCCGGGTAAAAAAGCCACTCCAATGACGGATGGTCAAGGCCGTTGACCGCGGCCAGGGTTGTCAGGTAATTGGTAAATTTTTTCATTTAACACAGGCCTGACCCATCACAGGGTTCCTGGTTCTGCGTTTTTTCCCTGTGTCAGGCTGACTGAATTTCAATTTGTTTAACCTCCAATCAAAAACCAAGGTTGATTCGCTTATCTGGCATCAGAATAAAGCAGTTGTTTTTTCTGTCAAGTAAAACCTGCTTCAACAGACTCAACAACAGGAAGATACCTGGTGTGTACTTTGTTTTCTTGCTTTTAGAGAACAGACAGGGTATAATATTTTTTCGGCATTTTCCTCAGTATTACCATTAAATATTGTACGATACGATTCCTCTGGTAAAAATTTATCAGGGGACTTTTATATTTTCACTCTTTTTTTATTTTAAGGTAAAAGATTATGTTATCTGAAGACAAACAGCAATCACCAGGATTTGGGGATATGGGACTTTCGGTGCCCGTTCTCAAAGGATTAAAGGATGTGGGCTATGAAACCCCGACATCCATACAGGCCTTAACCATCCCCCCCGTTCTGGATGGAAAGGATGTCATTGGCCAGGCTCAGACCGGTACGGGAAAGACCGCTGCCTTTGCCCTTCCACTGCTTTCAAAAATTAATACCAGAAAGAAAAAACCCCAGGTGCTGGTGCTTACTCCCACACGGGAGCTTGCCATTCAGGTTGCAGAGGCCTTTATGGGATATGCGGCCCGGATAAAAGGCTTCCGGGTCCTTCCTGTTTACGGCGGTCAGGCTTACGCGGGCCAGCTCAAGCAGCTCAAGCGCGGTGTCCATGTGATTGTCGGCACACCGGGCAGGCTCATGGATCACATGCGCCGGGGAACCGTTACCTTTGAATCGCTCTTTTCCGTTGTTATAGACGAAGCCGATGAGATGCTGCGCATGGGATTTATTGATGATGTGGCGTGGATACTAAATCATGTACCAAAAGAGCGCCAGACAGCCCTGTTTTCCGCTACCATGCCGCCGGCCATACGCAGAATTGCCAGAACCTATCTGACGGATCCGGAAGAGCTGACCATCAAATTAAGGACCACCACAGCAGATACCATTCATCAGCGGTTCTGGATGGTAAAGGGGACCCATAAACTGGATGCCCTGACCCGGATTCTTGAAGCGGAATCCTATGACGGCATTCTGGTCTTTGTCCGGACCAAGACGGCCACAATGGAAATCGCAGAAAAACTGGAAGCCCGGGGATTTGCCACAGAACCCTTAAACGGGGATATTGCCCAGAAATCCAGAGAAAGAACTGTGGAAAGGCTGAAAAAGGGTAAGATCGATATTATTGTGGCCACGGATGTAGCTGCCAGAGGTCTGGATGTGGACCGCATCAGCCATGTGATCAATTATGACATCCCCAATGAGGCAGAATCCTATATCCACCGTATCGGCCGGACCGGACGGGCCGGACGCAAAGGGGATGCCATTCTTTTTGTGTCACCGCGGGAAAGGTGGATGATCAAGGTGATTGAAAAAGCCACCCGCCAAAAAATTGAGATGATGACCCTGCCTTCTCCGGAATCCATTCATAACAAACGCATTGCCGATTTTAAACAGCGTATCACAGACACCCTGGCATCCAGCGATCTTGACCTGTTCCGGGACCTGATGGATCAATACAGGCAGACCTATGATGTGCCGGCGCTTGACATTGCCGCAGCCCTTGCCTGCATGGTACAGAAGGACAAACCGCTGCAGCTGACAGAAGAGAAAAAACAGGGACAGGATAAACAAAACACCAGAAAAAAAGGGCCTGATAAAGAATATTCTGCAAAATCTGATAAGGAAAAAGAAAAGAAAAAGAAAAACACAAAGGAAAGGGAAAAATCAAAGTCAAATAAACGGGAGGAAAAGACAAAACCGCCCGGAAAAACAAAACAGGCTTTTACTGCCCCTGAAAAAGGAATGGAGCGGTTCCGCGTTGAAGTAGGTCATGCCCATGGCGTCAGACCCGGTGATATTGTGGGCGCTGTATCCAATGAAGCCGGTCTTGAATCAAAGCATATTGGAGAGATTAATATCAATGATTCCTTCAGTACAGTGGATTTACCAGAAGGAATGCCGGATGATGTTTTTAACCTGTTAAAAAAAGTGCGGGTATGCCAGCATCCCATGAAGATCACCCGGGTGGCGCAGGAGTGATCAATACTTTTAAACGGCCCTTTTCCTCTGCATAGGCAAATGCGTCTATCCCCTGATCAAGGGGGAACTCTCTGTCAAGGAGAGGGGCTGTATGAACCAGTTTCCGGGCCAGCAGACGCAGTGCAGGAGCAAAGGGGCCGCACCGCGACCCTGACAAGGTTATCTCGTTCACCACTAGGGAGGTCAGATCCAGGGACCCTGAACCGTTAAATGTGCTTTTTAAAATGATATGTCCCCCTGGTTTTACATATTCTGCAGCTCTGACTGCGCCCTGGGGGGTACCGGTACACTCCACAACAATATCTTTTTTTTCTGGCAGAAAAAGTTCTTTTTCAAGGCAGACCGCTATATCCATCTTTTCAAGAATATTGAGTTTTTCAGAGTGCCTGCCGGCAACAAGCAGGCTGCACCCCGTCAATTTCAATACCTGGGCAATGAGGAGGCCGAGTTTTCCGTCGCCAATGACCAGAACCAAAGCCGTGGGCTTTATATGAACATCCCGGGTGATTGCCAGAGCCGCTGCCAGAGGTTCCACAAAAACCGCCTCCCTTGTGGAAAGGGTGTCTGGAACCACATGAATGTTTTCTTTGGGCAGCACGCAGTATTCTGCCATGGTACCGTTTCTTCCCAGAATGCCCGGCACTGTTCTGTTCGGGCAGTGGGCCGGATCTCCCCGCAGACAATACTCACATTGTCCGCAGCCGCAGTTTATCTCCCCGGCCACCCGTTTTCCTTTTAAATCTCTTTTGTCTGCTTCTTCCACAACACCGATAAACTCATGACCCAGAACACCTGAAAAGTTCTTGTATCCTTTCATGATCTCCAGATCTGTGGTACAGATGCCGGCCGTGAGCACCCGGATCAAAACCTCACCGGTTTTCCTTTCAGGTTTCGGGAAATTTTTATCAAGCTTAAGATGTTTGTTTTCATATATCAAGGCTTTCATATAAAAGTTCCTGTAACTCGATCATCAAGTTTTTTGAATACCGCCGCCCCCAGCGGTTGCCTGTCAGGAACGAGAACGACGGAGGACTTTTTCCCTGCCAGGCTAAAAATCGGCGACCTG
Organism: Thermodesulfobacteriota bacterium; assembly: GCA_034660495.1. Lineage (GTDB taxonomy): Bacteria > Desulfobacterota > Desulfobacteria > Desulfobacterales > Desulfobacteraceae > DATFJZ01. The sequence continues at coordinate 10,151 of JAYEJJ010000264.1, forward strand.
CGGCCACTGGTCCTCAAACAGC
>JAYEJJ010000265.1:0-10159 GCA_034660495.1 Thermodesulfobacteriota bacterium
CAATATTTTAATGGCAAATGGGTAACCGATCTCAAGATTAGATCAAGGTTTTTATCTGCGGTCATGGTTGGAGACGATTCTCCCCAGAGAGTCTCATAGGTCAGTAATGTTTTCTTGTCAGTCATGGCATATATCCCTTTTCGTAAAAAGATCAACAGAATCAGGATTCTTTTACCATATATCTTCTTTTTTAGTCAAATTAAAGAAAAGGCTCTGTCCAACCCACAGCCTGGCTATTATAAACCTCGGTGGACGGAGCCTTTTGTTTATTTATGGTGCTCAACAAAAGATGTATAATTTGCCTTTGCAAAACCGGTAATTACTTTAGCAGCATTATGTTCCAGAATCATGCCGCCGTTTTTTCCGATTTCAATGGCCAGGCATACGATAATATAGGTTTGAATGCCGGCGGTGGCGGAACCTACCCCACTTAAGGCAGCAGCACCCCAGGGATTCAAGGTGCCCCAGGACAGCAGTTTTCCGACCTCTATAAAAAAACTTCTGCCAGTAAGGTTGATTATACCAACTGCGCCTATGGAGGAAACTACCTTTCCGACAGAGATCTGTTCCCCCATGGTACTTGCGATCTGAGCGATCATTCCAGCATTTTCAGCGATAATGGCTCCGGATGCCGCTGGAACCGGTATGGCACCTGTTGCAGTTGCAGCCAAAGTATATTTTGCTACGATTTTTTTTGCCTTTTCCGTGTTTTTTCCTGCAATCATGGTGAATCTCCTTAATGTTTTGATTCATAAAAGTTCAATTCTTTTTTTACATCTATATCTCTTTACGAAGTTCAATCCTGTTTTTTTAAAAAAGAATTAACGCTTTCAACCTTTGATTGCTCATCTTGTTTCCCAAGCAGGATCACCTAAAGGGTAAGGGTCTGGGCAATCTGAGTTGATTAATTGTTTAATCGACTCAATATTTGAAGCGATTATGCCGATTGACTTATATTCTTTTTTTTTACAATCTGGGCATCCTTCACGACTGCTTTACACTTTTCGGAGCCAATCTCCGTTTTTCAGGAACGTCCTTCAAAAGAAGTAAACTACTTTTGTGAGGATGTGAAGGATGCTATAATTTGTTTTGAAATCTCAGTATGTCGGCGTTCTTTATCATAGAATTCAGCATCGTCATAAAACAAAATATAATCTAAAAGATTAATGACATAATGTCTTAAAGTTTGCTTCTATAAAAGATATTTTGTTTGAAATCGTTTTTAAAGTATGATTTAAAAAGTATGTTTGCGCTTTGGATGTCGTGAATATTGCTCGGATCAAAGACGATTAAGACCAATAGATGATCAATGGTTGTATTTACAAACCTTTAAAAAAAAAATTAAAATTATGAGATTCGATTCCGTTTATACACCCAACGGAAGATAGAGAAATTTTTGATGTAAAACTCACAGGAGGGTAAATGGGTATATATCTATGTTACGATGTAAAAGGAATCCAGTCCTATATTTTTAAAATTCCCAAGCTGAAATACATCATCGGCGGCAGTGCGCTTATTGATCAATTTGACAAGGAAACCGTAAAGAATCTGTCCGTGTTTTCCAGATATTTCATGAAAATCTCAATATACTTCCTGGCTTTTTTATTCTCAAGAAAATTGTGGAGCAGTTCGAGATCTTCTGAGAGTTTCTCCCGCATGGCGGGATCATTCAAATATTTTACAATGATAAGCCAGCATCGGATCACCACAGATGCGATGAACTGGTCTTCATTCTCTTTAGCAGCATCGAATAGATGATGCGGTAAATCCTCTCCCCCTGACCAGTGAAACTGTCCTTGATGAATAGTCGATTGATTAAAATTTTAAAAGACCGCATCCAAAGCCGTATTACTATTCAGAAGACAGAGAACAGCTGATTATAACCTGAGCAAAGGGAGGATGCTATGGTTTCCTTAGGTTCCGCGGCAAAAATCATCCAGAGGCCGAATACCGGCAAAAGCGATAACAGTGGTCCCGGCCTGGAAGAAGCAGGCCAGGTGGAAAACCGGGACGGGCTTTTCAGCGATGCGTTTCTCTCGCTTGAAGATCTTGTTTCGCCTAAGAGCGATGCCGTCAAGCAGTCCGGCAAAAAGATCAAGGACGATATTGCCGAGCTTTCAAGGAATAACAGGTGGGAGGATATCATTTCCCTTTACCATCCTGTTGAAGAAAAAATCCCAGATCTTGTTAAGGCAGGAGAAGAGGGTTTTATCCGCCAGAAAATCGCCTTTGCCATGGGGCAGGTGAACCCCGGTTTGATGATGCCATCAAGGAGCTTCTGACCTGCGCTGAAACCGATCCTGATAATTTTTATGTCAGATCTTCCCTCGCTTATACGGCTTATGATTCTCTTTATTGTGCAAAAAACAGGGAGATTTTTCTGGCGGGCGAGGCAAGAGCAAAACGCATTGAACTTGCCCACACCAATTTTCGCAGGGCCCAGGAGATCAGGCCGGACGGGGTGACCAACTTTTACCGCCAGGCCATGCTGTTCAGCCAGATCGAAAACAAGGCAAACAACGCGTTGCCCCTGTTTGAGAAAGCGTGTGGCAACTGAGAAAACCTGGACGACGAAGAAAAAGGTCGTCGTCACCAGGAAAAGAAGAACTATATCAAGTCCCTATACAGGCTGGGGAGCCATCTGCTCCAGAACGGGGACGGCACAAGGGCGCTGGAAAAGGTCAATGCATGCCTGGCACAGGACGAAAAAACCAATTATGTTTCCTTGCCCTTTAAATACTTTGCCCTGGGCAAGGTGCAGTTCTATCTTGGATCTTACGAAAAAGCACGGGATGCGCTGCTCTTTGCCAACCAGAGCGGTTCAAAACAAAAGCAGGACTTTGTTGTGGAACTGCTTGCCAGAACCTACCTGGCACTGGGAAACAGGGATAAAGCCCTGAACATTATAGATACGGTTCCGGAACGGATGAGAAGACCGTACTTCCGGTGGACAGAAGCGGATGTGTTTTGTGCGCTGCAGAAGTTTGACAGGGCAGTACAGGTGTTAAAGCAGTCCATGGAGAGAGACGGACGTTCAAAACACAAGAGCCTGATCCGTCTGGTAAAGATTGCCTATCTCCAGCGGGATTTTAAAGGTACCATGGAATACGCGGCAGAGGCCTCAGCCTTTTTCCAGGAAAAATGGAATAATCCTTACAGCGAAGGATTGTTCTGGCAGGCCCTGGCGGATTTCCGCCTGGGCAATACCCGGGAATCAGAACGGCTTGCCCGTGAACTGGAGCAGAACTGCAGGTTTTATCCCAAACTGGACAAATTGCTGGCCATGATTGAAAAAGAAAAAAACTAAAAGGACTGCCCCATGGCGCACACTGCATTACCCAAAAAAGAGAAGAGCAGGGGAGCGGATTACACCCTGCTGCTTCAAAAGCTTGAAAATGCTGTTCTCCATTCCAGCGACAGCAGTAGAACCACAGAAACCTTGAAAAACAAGGAAGTGTGGCAATCGCTTGAAAAAGAGAACCGGTTGAAATGGGCATCCTTTGCCCAGATCGCAGGGGAAATAGAGACAGCCCTGGAAGTTTACAAATCTCTTACCCTTTCCCATCCGGAGTATGAAAAGGGGTGGGAGGAGTACCTTGAGCTGCTCTCCATTCTTGACAGAAACGAGGTACTTGCCGCCCAGATTGCCAGGGCTTCTCAATACCTGACCAAAAAGCAGCTCAAAGGGTGGCAGCAGCAGATAAAAAAGAGTCTGCCGGCTGACGGCCGGGAGGGTTCAGAGATGAAAACCGCCCAGGCTCCCTTTGAAAAGATGATTTGGCAAAGGGAGCTCATGACGCTTTTTCTCGACCTTTTTTCCGGGCGGGAAGATGTCTTTGCCCGGCAGTGGGCTGACAAACAAGAAAACAAAAGCGGGTATGTGCCGGTTCGCCAGCCCCTCTCCATCAATGATCTGGATGATCATATCAACGGTCGGAAAACCTGCGGCATCTATATCCTTCAGTCAGATTCCAGGGTGAGGTGTGCGGTGATTGATGCGGATCTGCTGTCCGAGTACAGATCGGGAAAGATCACCAGGGAAAAAAGGACCCAGGTGAAGCGGGAACGCTCGTATATGATTTCAAGGATACGGGAGAGCTCCCTTGAGCTGGGGGTAAAACCCCTTATTGAATTCAGCGGATTCAAGGGCTTTCATTTCTGGTATTTTTTCAAGGCGCCGGTGGATGCTTCCCTGGCCAGGTCCATTGTCACCCAGATCGCAGATCCGGTAAACAGGGACCTTTCCACGTTTGACCTTGAAGTGTTTCCCAAGCAGGGAAAGCTTTCCGGCAAGGGGCTTGGAAATCTTGTAAAGCTGCCTTTGGGTATTCACCGTTTTTCAGGCAAAAAATCCTTTTTTGTTGAATGTCCAAAACAGGATCTGGATTCTCAGCTTTATTTTCTAAAAAAAGTAGAACCTGTGGATCTCAACGATGTTAAACAGGTGTCACAGGAAAAGGCCAAAGATCAGGTAGTGCTTCATCCCAGGATGGAAGGGTTTGCCAGGGAGTATCCGGAATTATACGCCCTGGAAAAGAAGTGTCCGCCGCTGGGCCAGCTCATCGCTTCCTGCAGGGAGAAAAGGTACCTCTCTGTCCGGGAGGAGAAGGTCCTTTTCCAGACCATCGGGTTCCTGCCGGCGGGAAAAAGACTGATGCACTATTTGATGGCGTTTAATCCTGAATACAACCCCCATATGGTTGATTTTCAGTTGAGCAGGTTAAGGGGAACCCCCCTTGGATGCCGGCGTATTCACTCGCTTCTCTCGTTTACCGGCAATTTCTGCGAACTGGAACCCGGCATTGAAGCGTATCTTCACCCCTTACTCCATCTGGAAGCGTGGAAAAAGATGGCGAAAAAAAAAAATGTAAAAAGCCGGAAGGTTGAAAATCTCAACGATGCCCTGGAAAATTTGCAGTGTGCCATTCTCCAGGTAAAACGGTTTATGAAGTAGTTTTCCATGGCCTGAAATATTTGCCCATAATTGTTTGTTATTGGTTATTTGTTAATTGTTTGTTTGCCATCAAAGATAGAGGATGTCGAAATGGAAACCCTGTACGTTGTAGAACCCGGGTCTTATGTGAAAAAAAACGGCAGTGCCTTGACCATCATGAAACAGGGTGCTGTTCTTGAGACCATACCGGCCGCCGGTCTTGAAAAACTTGTGCTGTCGGGGTATGTCTCTTTGAGTGGCCCTGTCATGGATTTTTTTATCAGAAACAGGGTGGAGACTGTGTTTGTCACTCCCACTGGTCGATTCAGGGCAAGGTTGATGATCGATGAACACAAGCATGTCGCCCTGAGAAAGGCCCAGTATCTGAAACTCGACCACGGGGCTTTCTGTCATGACACCATGAAGATCATCGTCAGGGGCAAGCTTGACAACATGGTGACCTTCTTGATCAGGCGCGGCAGGGATTACAAGGATGACCTCCTGAAAAACGCCGCTGCCGGCCTCAAGGCGCTGACCAAAAACCTGGAGCAGGATATTTCCAGGGATGCCATCCGAGGGATAGAGGGGGCTGGAACAAGAATCTATTATTCAGTTTTCAACCGGATGATAAGAAATGATGATTTCAGTTTTAAGGGTAGAAACAGGAGACCGCCCAAGGATCCTGTCAACGCTCTTCTATCATTTGTATATACTTTGTTGACAAATGAGGTCCTGTCTGCAATAAAAATATGTGGGCTGGACCCTTACATGGGTTCCCTGCATGAAATCAGCTACGGCAGGCCCTCTCTTGCCTGCGATCTGGTTGAAGAATACCGTTGCATCATCGGGGATCGGCTTGTTTTGAACCTGATCAACAGAAAAATGATAAAGCCGACGGACTTTGTGTTTAAAAATACTTCCGGCCAGGCCTTTGCCGATGAGCAGGAGATGAAAGACAAGAGACCAGTGGAGATGAAGCCGTATCTTTACAAGACCTTTCTTGCTTCCTATGAAGAGATGATGACGGGTCAAGCTATGTACAGGAATTTAATGAGACGGCAGGTGCGAAAATTTTCTGATTATCTGAACAGTTCTGAAGAAAAATACCTGCCCCTTGCAATGTAAGGCTTTGTAATTAAAGAATATATTCGTTCTTCGACAATTTGTTTGCTTAAAAAATTACAGACCTCTGGCGGGGTTGTCGAAAATTTATGCGGAAATGTTATTTTGTTTAGTTATTACAACACCTTATGGTTGATTCTGATTTTCAGACATCTGTAACTTTCAATTCTTCTTTAATTTCAATGAGTTATTGTGGAATGGCGATTGAAAAAGTCTTGATTTTTTTTACGCCCCCCCAAAATTTGAGGGGGGGGGGTCTGTAATTTTGGCTTTACAAAGCCCCGCTAATTCAGTATAAAAAAGACCCAGAGGTCAGAACTATTGCCCCGATTAGAGGGGATTAAGACACCTGAGCTTTGGTCATAAGATTATTTTGTGGCGTGCCAACACGGCTCGTTTCCTCCGGCTACTATGCCCTCTGCTGACTTCTTCCATGGGATCAGAGCAGGCTGCCCTGCCCTCAGCCAATTTCTGCCGCACGCGGCGTCCTAGGGCACATGGAAGACCTCCCGGGGTAAAACACACGTCTTTCAGCACGTAGATGCCGAGTATACGGGCATTGCCTATAATGGATAGAGGACTTAACCTTGTGTTGCAGGCTGGTCCCGCAAATGCACGCCTGACTCGATTCCTGTACGTCACCCCGTACTTTTGTGCCATTCCGTCTCGGCGGAGCCACTGCCTTCCGAGGTACCGTCACCGGTACCCCGTTGTGTGACACTATGCCGTGGCTTCGCGTCTTCGACCCGCCTCCATCTGGCTGGGCTTGGGACTTGCCTTGACCTTTACACCTAAAGGTTGTAGGCTCACCCTATTAAAAATTGGAATTGGTGTTGGATTAAATTTCAATGATAAAAAAGCAGCTCTCGGATATGAAGTTACATATAATCTGACAATTTCTTGTGAAGAAAATGGGGAGGAAAAACTATGCAAATTAGATTACAAAACAATTTAATGAAAAAGATACCTCAGAAGTGTATAAGACACCAACCATCGATTTTTTTGTTTTTTCTGACTACGGAGGAATAACAAAAAAATTAGAAAAGTATTATGATGATTTGGATGATGGCTCTGTTTCTCTCTATAAGGACTATGGTCGCATTAGACGTGGATATGATGGACTGTTAGATATTCTCATCGCGGAAAAATTAGATGAGTCTGAAAACAAGAATTATAGAACACATATTACCCTTGAACAAATGATTCCCCTTAAATATTTTTCAGCTAATGAATCTAAAAATATCAATAAAAGATACAAAAATCATTTACACTCAAATGTCAGAAATGAGATCATTGGTAGCAACATACATTTTTATTACTGCCTGATAGAAATTAAGAGTAATTATTTTGGCGAAGAGTATTTTCCAGTTTTATTTTCTTCTACAGAAAACTGGGTATTGATGGAGGAGGTATGGAAAAAACAAGGAATTCTTTTTGATTATGTATGTGGCGTTTGTGATGGGTGTCGTAAGGGTGGTGCATATAAATGTGTAAATATACATTATAAGGATTTCCTTTCCATAATGAAGGATAAGAGAAAATTTTGGGTTTCAGATCATATTCACTGGGAGCATTTTCCAACCTTTAATGATTATAAATCATATTTTAATAAAATTGCTACACTAAAGGGGTGGGGAAATTATAACAAAGATATAAGTTATCTTTACGAAATTATTCAACAATAAGTGCCCGAGCATAATTAATTCTATGTTTTGTAATTGAGATTGTCATAGATAGCAATAATCTCGCCGAACATTTTATGGAATTATTTTTGCTCAGGCACTTAGATCAGATAAGTGCCTAACAATTGCATTCACCGGACTGGCGAGCACGCGCATTTTTCGGGGGTTATCCCATGTTGGTTGCCACGCTCCAAGTTGGTTGCTAATGCCACGGCCAGCCGGTGATGCTTGACGTTCGGCAGCAATAATCTGATTGGATTTTGACAAATGAAAACAACACAATATTTTGATTATACAAGAAAACGCCCGGATCGCGCTCAGATTAAGGAGGATTGGATCAAGGCAGTTATTGAGAATCCCGTAAAAATTGAAGTACAATCCGATGGAAGGATCAGAAAATGGGCAAAAATATCAGAAGCAGGAAAATATTTGCGGGTTATTTTGCTTGATGATGGTGAAACGGTGCATAATGCATTTTTTGATAGATCCTTTAAGGAGGAATGAGGCATGAAGGTGAAATATTTTTCAGATACGGATACAGCCCACATAGAATTCACAGACAAGGCTGTCCGGGAGACAAAAGAAATAAGCGAAAATATTTATATAGACATTGATGGAAAAGGTAATATCGTCAGCATGACTATTGAACATGCAAAAGACAATGTCGGGCTTTGGGAATTCTCCTACCAGGAAATGTCTCGTCAAAATGCATAAAAATGCCGAACCCAGGAATGTCAGTATTGTGGAAAAGATGGCCTAAGCTGAAGTTTTTGTCAATATGATATCCAATGATAAAGCTGATTGGGACTTTGGAGGTAAACAGAAAATAGCCAATACATTGTTTCCGGTGTATAATAAATTTAAGCATGCAGGCATTATAGACCCTTTACGAGATGTCTGTAAGGAACTTTTAGAATACAGAAATGGATTTGACCATGCGTGGACAGCAAAAGAAGAGGCCTTTTCCGATATAGAAACAAAGGGGGAGGGGTTTTATCAAAAGCTTTCAGAGATCATTGCCATGGTGGAAGAAAAAAGTCTGTTTTCAAACTGATTACATTGAATCTTGAGGAGGGCAAATGCGAAGAAAACCAGTCTGTGCCATTTCCACTGACTTCAGGGAAAAAGATGCCATGGTGCATAAAAGCTTTACCTGTGAACTGATAACACCCATGTTTGGCGGTGATTCAAAAAGCTGGGAGATTGATGAGCAAAATCCTGTTAGAGGCCAGTCTGTTAAGGGCCAACTTCGGTTCTGGTGGCGAACCATGCAGAAGGAAACCGATGTTAAAACGCTTTTGAATAAGGAAAATTGTCTTTGGGGCGGTAAGATTTGCGATGCAGAAGATGAAAAAAATCGCATTAAGTCTCCTGTTTCCCTTTCTATCACAGAACAGCAAGTCAGTCATAAGACTCATGTTCAAGCCAATGCAAGTGGAAAAGCTCTTGGAGACAATAACGCCATTCCTTCTTATGTCCTTTTTCCTGTCACCGAGACGGTGACAAAAGGGGTTAAAGATGTGTCAGTCATAGAAGAGCTGGCTTTTACCCTTAACATCTCCTTTCCCCGTGACAAAAAAAATGAGGTCATGGATACCCTGAAATTATGGATACTCTTTGGCGGAGTGGGTGCACGGACCAGGCGGGGGACAGGTTCCCTCTATTGTGAAGAACTGCTTCGGGAATTTCAGGAGAAAGAGGACGTCAATCGGTTTGTTGAACATACCGGATCAGGGGAAAGCGGGGCATTGGGTTATCCCAGGATAAAAGGGGCAGTGCTTTTTGCCGCAGCGGTACAGGAAACACCGGTAAAATCGTGGAAAACAATGCTGGAATCGTATGGCAGATTCCGCCAGGATCGCCCAAGGTCGGGCAGATCCAGGCCGGGCCGCTCATACTGGCCTGAACCTGATGCCATCAGGCGCATTACCGGTGTTCATGCTCCGGGGCATGAGCCGGAGCATCCGGATGGAAACTGGTTTCCAAGGGCGGCCTTTGGACTGCCCATTCTCACAAAGTTCAGCACTTCAAATGATCCCGGCCGGAATAAAGCGATGAGCCTTGAACCCGATATCAACACCGGCGAACGCCTGCCTTCGCCGGTTATTTTAAAGGTGATCCAATTACCGGGGAATAAAATATTAAAAATTGCCCTTGTTCTCAATCAGACATTTCCGGAACAACTGATTCTCAAAGACGGCTGCCAAACCTTTCCTGTTACAGGCAGAATGCTCCCGTTTCACCCGGGGTATGAGAATAACAAAATCATGAGGCAGGGCAGTGAATTAAATGGAGAGACAATCTATGAAAATCTTGCCGGTCATCTGAATCTCCAGGAGGTAGAATGACAACATACCTTATACAAGTGACCATTGGTCCTGTTCAGGATTTCATTGCGTCAGCCCGTAAATTGAGAGATCTG
>JAYEJJ010000266.1:0-10047 GCA_034660495.1 Thermodesulfobacteriota bacterium
GACAATAAGCACAATATATGGTATTTGTCTGGTTTTTTTATGCATTTAAAATTACGATCCTAAATTTGAATATTTTCAGTTAAAACAATATATTAGGTTTGTGGTGTCAGGAGCTCTGAAATTAGAGTTTGCCATGCTTATGTATAATATTTTTTTTCTTTTGCTCAGCCCTGAATTTTAATTTTTGCAAAGTCTTAGTTTTGCAACAAGGCTACTGGCGGTCTCGGCTTTCACTAAACTGATTGGAGTGATAATTTGACATCTAAATTGTCACAAAGTTTACGAAAGCTGTAATCGAGACTTTAATGTTTTAAGGCCTTTTGAGCACAAGCGCGAATTGCTGTTATGTGTGGACACCCAGCGCCTGGAATATTTTCCAGAATTTACAGAACACCTCAAAGATGCCATAAAAAAGGAGATGGTTGTCCTGACGTATCCCCATGAAAATTTCTCTGATCAGGAGAAAGCGCTTTTACAGCAGTACCTACGAAATGGGGAAAACTCCTGGTGCTTGATGATCCGAAAAACAGGCATTCAACCGCCAATCAGATCCTGAAATCCTTTGATATGGAGATTGTATTTAAGGATTCCGGGCAATTGGGCCACCCGAAAAAGAAGACATTATACGATATTTATTACGCAGACACCGGAAAGAAAATGTTTACGACCAAAAACACTGGTTTTGTAAAAGGAGGCTGTCCTTTTTTAAGTACAAAATACGATAAGGCCTGTTTTGCCGTAAAAAATATTGGAAAGGGAGATGTCGGAGTGATGGCCGGGGCTTCTATTTTCACAAATAAATTCATGGGCGGCACCCAGATTGTCCCCAATAAGAGACAGAAACAAATATACATGACGGAATTTCTCATATTTAAAACCATGGAAATCTCCTCACATTAGACCTCATGGCTGGAATGAAAAAAAGACTTGATTTAATCAAATAAAAATTGTAGATAAATTATAGATGTCCTTGAATGACCTGATACATAAAGTTAATGCTCGCACGGTTAAGTTCCGCTGAAAGCATGAATAAAATCGGCATCAAGTCATGCTGGGACTACTATAGATAACTACATTTTTTACATAATTTCTCAATTAAATGGATAAAAATCTTACATTTTTTTCATACTTTTTTTGTATTACAATATATGGCCTTGATCATCTTTTTGCCCAAAGGGGTCAGTCTTTTCTCGTTCATCGTTATCAAACAATAAAGACACACTGCATAGACAATTAAGATAATGACAATAAGGAAAGCCTGACCCCACCTTCGATGGACAATTGTATGATCAAGGCCCAATATATAGTTACAGATGCTCAGCACACCTTAAGGATAGTCCCTTAGGTTAACGACTGCGTCAGCAGTTCTATACTATAACAAGGCAAAGGAGGTTTGGATGAAAACAATAGAGAAATCATGTCAGTTAGCGTTATTTACCTTTGTGGTTTTTTTTTTGCAGTGAATGCAAATGCAACAACCACAAAAGAAACAAAGGATTCTCCCCTTTACCAGGCAAAACTTGAATCCTCTGCCACAGCCATGAAAAGTGCTGCAGACTCAGGGGAAGCGGTAAAGTTTACAATGGATCCGAATTTTCCATTCTGTCAGGCGGCTGTCAAAGAAACAATGGATGCTTCCAGTGAAGCGTGCCGAATAGAAGAGCTGCCGAGGATTTTTTCAACCTTTAACGGGTTCAGCGGCGAACTTACGGTGCCATGTCTGGTTATGCCGGAAACAGATCCTTTTTTCGGTTTGTTTAAAATGCAGGCATGGAGCAGTGAAGAACTCACCTTCAAGTTTATCATTGAAGAATTCGCCCAGTCCCCTTTAAAGTCTGATTTCTGTGCAACAGTCGATCCGGATACGCTGGTCGTTACCCTGCCATTTGTAAAAACCGGCGGGGCCACCTATTACCTTGAGCTGGTGTTGAAAGATGCGGAAAATCTCCTGTTCAAGGCGGTTGAGTTCTATCCCAGACCCAATCCGCCGGATATGCCCGACACCATGAATCCCATGGATGACAGATGTGAGTTTCCAGAAACCTTTAATCCCATGGATATTGCCTGTGAAAATAAGATTCCGGAAACCATGAACCCCATGTCATGCAAAGATATGGCGGAAACCATGAATCCCCTTGAGCCTGAATGTGAATTGAAACTCACCATGAATCCTTTTGATGGGGCATGTACAGATGATTTCAAGGCCACCATGAATCCGCTGGACAAGGAGTGCGAAACCGCTTTTAAAGAGACTATGAATCCCATGGCCAAAGGGTGTTTTGAAGATTTTTCAGATACCATGAATCCCATGGACAGAAATTGTAATATCCGGGCGACCACCAACCCCATGGATAAAGACTGTGAAGAAGGATCAGCCCTGGCTGAAACCATGAACCCCATGAACCCCTCATGTGACATCATGGCCACCATGGATCCCATGGACATTAAATGTGAAAATCAGATTCCAAGAACCATGAATCCCATGGACCCGACCTGTAAATTCAAGGAAACCATGGATCCCATGAGCTTTTTATGCATTATCAGACAGACCATGAATCCCATGGATGCGCAGTGTTCTGAACAGGGCATTCAGGAGACCATGAATCCCATGAACATTAAATGCGAAAAAGATATCGGGTATACCATGAACCCCATGGACGAAGCGTGTGCAAACACTATTCTTGAAACCAAAAATCCCATGGACCCGAACTGCGACACAGGGTTTAAGGAAACCACCAATCCAATGGATTATCAATGCTCAGGTCAGATTGAACAGACCATGAACCCCATGGATAATCGATGCGTTGATAATATTATGCCCACTCAGAACCCCATGAATAAGGATTGCTGGGATGACGGCGGACCGGAAATCACTGAAGATTATATGGACCCGGATTGTATCAAGGATTTGACTGAAACCACAAATCCCATGGACAGGGCCTGCAGCACCGTTGAAATTGAACCGACTAAGGATCCCTTTGATCCTGGATGCAGAATCTTTCATGACCCCTGTGATTTCAATGGTGATGGTATGGTGGATGAATTTGAAGCCAGGCATTGTGATGAGGAATTTGCCCCCTGTGACTGCAACAGGGACGGCAAGGTGGATGACATAGAGCTGCAGCAGTGTATTGAAGCAGGATGCGACATAAACAATGATGGCACAGTGACCTGGGAGGAGGCGGAACAATGCGTTCCCTGTCCCTCAGATACAATGAATATGGAAGATCCGGACTGCAGACAGCCGACCATGAACAGCAGGGACTGGCTCTGCAGCAAAGAGACCATGATGGATTAAGACCCCCGCTGTATGCCGGAACCCACAATGGATGACAGGGACCCCAACTGCCAAGGGCCGGAACCCACAATGGTTGATATGGATCCTGATTGCCCAGGGCCGGAACCGACAATGAATGACAGGGACGCTGCATGTATGAAAGAATTTGCCCCCCTGTGACTGCAACAGGGACGGCAAGGTGGATGACATAGAGCGGCAGCACTGCATTGAAGCAGGATATTATGATAGTGACGGAGACGGAAACGTGACATGGGAGGAAGTGGCCCAGGCCCAGTGTATGCCCTGTATGGATGTTCTGCTTGATTATACAATGGATGCCCAGGACATCATGTGCCGGCAGTAATATGAAGCGCAGCATCTTGTGAGATGCTGAATAAAACAAAAAACCAGATTTTCAGAAGTCTAGTTGCAGGCGGCAGCTGTGTAAAGCGTTTCTGCTGACAGCTTGACAGCTGCCGCCTGAAACGGCCTGGACGTATCCTGATAGTTACGGTTTTTTCAGGGCATCAATAAATTCTTTTACGGTTTCAGCAGCATCTCCCAGGATTAACAGGGTATCAGAGTGATTGTACAATGGATTTTCCACGCCTGAATACCCCGGCTGGGTATCGTAGTTGAAAATAATAGTGTTTTTGGCATCCCCTGCCATGAGGATCGGCATTCCTGAAATGGGGGAGCCTTCAACTTCTATGGCAGACGGATTGACCACATCACAGGCACCGACAACAAAAACCAGATCTGTTTCCCTGAATTCAGAATTTATCTCATCCATTTCATAAAGCAGATCATAATCCACGTCTGCTTCTGCCAGAAGCACATTCATATGTCCCGGCATCCGGCCGGCCACCGGATGGATGGCAAATTTAACCTTTTTGCCCATGGATTCAAGAAGACCGGAAAGTTCCACTACTTTAAACTGCGCCTGGGCCACAGCCATGCCGTAGCCGGGTATGATGATAATTTTTTCAGCCTTTTGGGCCAGGGCCGCGGCTTTCTGGAGATGGTCCTTTTCCTCATGGTCCTTTTCTGCTTGATTCTCCATTTTTTCAGGAACATCTTCTGCCTTGCTCTCTTCTTCCTCAGGCATATCTTCTCTTTTGCTCTTTTTTTTCTCAGTTACATCTTCTATGTCTTCTGCCTTGATCTTCTTTTCTTCAGGGATATCTTCTGCTTTAAATTTTCTTTTTTCAGAGATAACTTTTGTTTCAATTTCATTTTTATCAGAAACATTGTCTGCCTTAATTGTATTTCCTTCTGCAACAGACTCGGGTTTTATCTTTCTGCCGGCCTGGGCAGCCTGCACAGGAGAGGGCTCAGCCGGTATAAAGATGCCAGAGAGACTGCGGTTCATGGCCCGGCACATGACATGGGTGAGTATGGTCCCTGAGGCGGCCACCATGGCACCACAGCCGATCAATAATTTGTTTTCGATTATCATTCCGCATAAAGCGGCTGCCGCCCCTGTCATGGCATTTAAGAATGAAATCAGAACCGGCATGTCAGCACCGCCGATCCGTATGGAAAAAAGAACACCAAACACCATGGACAGGGCCATGATCAAAAGGCAGATGAAGGTCAGAGGACCTTGGTGAGCATACATGGCCCCGGGGATCAATGCCGCAATACAGATCAAATTTATGGTGACAAGCCATGTATGTTTTGACAATTGAACCGGGGTCTGGGTCATCAGATTCAGCAGTTTGGCCCCGGCAATCATGCTGCCGCTGAAGGTCAATGCCCCTGTTGTAAGACCCAGAAGCCCTGAAATTTCATTCATTTGTCCAAGATGGCCTCCGCCCCGTATCAGTTCAACAAGGGAAAGACAGCATGCTGCCATACCGCCGGCACCATTTTGAAAGGCCACCATGGCCGGAATCTGGAGCATGGTGATTTTTCCGGCCACCCTGTATCCGGCAAAAGCGCCTGAACTGATAAAGACAAGTATCACCCCGGGATACAGGGTGCCGTTTCGAAAAAGAACCAGAGCAGCGGCGCAGGCAAGGGCAGAGGCTGCAATGAGGTTGCCGCTCTTTGCCCGTTCAGGCCGCCTGAACAGCCATATTCCCAGGATAAGAATACCAATGATGCAGAAATCCAGGACCAGATGTATGCTTGTGTATGGTTCAGTCATTTTTAGCAGATTCCTCTTTTTGGTGTTTAAACATTTTCAGCATCCTGTCTGTAATCACAAATCCGCCCACCAGATTGAACGTTGCCAGAACCAGGGCAAGGGATCCGATCATCAGCTCCACCGGGGTGGATGCCACTGAAAAAATAAGCAGCACCCCGAGTATGGTAACTGCTGACACCGCATTGGTCATAGACATCAAAGGGGTATGAAGCAGTGACGGAATCCTGGAAATCAATACATATCCAATAATAAATGAAAAAATGAGAACCCCTGCCAGTACTGATAAATTACCCATTATGCGTCTCCTGAGTGTTTTTATTCATGTGTTATCCCCATGGCCTTAAGTGCGCCTTTGTGATAAATTTTCCCCTTGTGCGTCACCAGAGCACCCCCTGTGATTTCATCCCCTGTATCAAATTCTTTTTTTCCATCCTTGAACAGATGTTCCACAAAATAGTAAAGATTGTTTGAATACAGCCAGGAGGCGTGGACCGGAAGGTACCCCGGAATATTTTTAATCCCGCAGATATAGACCCCGTTGTGCAGGATCTCTTTTCCCGGCTGGCTCAGTTCACAATTGCCCCCCTGATCAATGGACACATCAATGATCACAGAACCGGGTGTCATTGTTTCCACCATATCCTTTGTGATCAGCGTCTGGGCTTTTTCCCCGGGAATCAGGGCACTTAAAATAATGATATCCGACGACTGTGCCAGCGGGACAAGGGCTTTTCTTTCCTTTTCAAGCCATTCATCGGGAAGGGCTCTGGCATATCCGCCTTCTCCGATGACCAGTTCAGGCGGAGCGTCAAATCCAACAGCCTTTACCCCTAAACTTTCCGCTTCCTGTCTGGCATCGGGCCGGATATCAACGGCTTTGACCTTGCCCCCAAGACGCTTTCCCGTTGCAATGGCCTGGAGTCCGACCACACCGGTGCCAATAACCAGAATACTGGCCGGTTTGATCATGCCGATGGAAGTTCCAATCATGGGAATGAATTTCGGAAATCTGGAGGCCGCTATAATAATGGCTTTATATCCGGTTATGGCGCTCATGGATGTCAGGGGGTCCATGCGCTGGGCCCTGGAAATTCTTGGAATGCCGTCCATTGTAAATGCCGTGACCTTTTTGGCCTGCAGTTTTTTCACAGTGTCATGGTTTGAGGGCGCTGCTGGATGCAGAAAGGTGATCAGTATCTGATTCTCCTTTAGCATGTCAAGTTCATGTGTGTTCAGGGGTTCATTGAACAAAGGTTCCTTGACCTTTAAAATAATATCCGATGTCCTGAAAATTTCAGCGGCATCTTCAGTTATGCCTGCCCCTGCTTTTTTATATTCATTATCGTCAACAAAAGCCCCACGCCCGGCATTGGATTCAACAAGGACATCATATCCGAGCGTTTTAAATTTTTCAACGCTTTCAGGCAGTGCAGCCACTCGGTTTTCATTCTTCATTATTTCCTTTGGTATTCCGATCTGCATGGTTTGTCTCCTTTAAAATTTAGTGGGCCAGTTGGCCAGGCGGTGTTCACCTATGCCTTTATTGTCTGAATCCCGGATAATGGACAGGATGTCGGCAAGGTATCTGCGGGTATCCCTTGGATCAATAATATCCTGGATAAAATAGTCCCGGGCAGCCGGGTAGGGGGATGAATCAGAAATCATGAGGTCCAGCATTTTCTGCCTTTCCTCTTCAGCAAGACCGCCAAAAACCACGTCCGCTGTAATGGTCGGTTCCATAAACCCCAGCTCCCCTGTGGGCCAGGACATAAAATAATCAGGCCCGGTGCCGGGTCCGCACATATTGGCAGCAGCCTGGCCGTAGGATATTCTGATGACAATGACAATCCTGGGCACGGTGACCTGGCACAGGGCCAGGAGGTTATTGCTGACCTTGGCGCCCACCCGTTTTTCTTCCGCGTCTTTGCCCACCATGTGTCCTGGGGTGTCGTGGAGAAAGATCAGGGGGATATTAAAGGAATCACACAGACAGAGAAAGCTGGTATGCTTTTCCAGTCCGTCTGTATCCATGGCCCCGACATTGTGCAAAGGATTGTTGGCAATAAAGCCCACAACCTCGCCGTCGATACGGGCCAGACAGGTGATGAGCATTTTTCCGAAATTGGGTTTGATTTCAAAAAGGGTCCCCCCGTCAACCATGCAGCGGATGATATTGTGCATATCATAAGTGAGGGTTCTTTTTTCAGGCAGCAGCTCAAGAATGTTATCCATGTTTTCACCGGAATTTTCAGGAACGGGTTTTCTGGGGGGGCGTTTTTTGTTGTTTGCCGGCATATAATCGAGAAATTCTTTTATCAATGCAAAGCAGTGGTCTTCATTGTCTGCAATCTGGTCGGCAATACCAGTGATGCTGTCATGGATCTGCCACCCGCCCATTTCTTCTCCGGTAAAATTCTGGCCAATGGCCCGGTTCAGGGCCCGGGGACCTGAGATGGACAGGACACTGCCCTTTACCTGAACGACGCAGTCGGCAAGCATGGCTTCAAAATCAGGAACCCCGTAGCATTCGCCCATGGCTGCCATGATAAAGGGCATTTCCCTGAAATGGGTGTATTCTGGAAACAGGGTGTCCACACCGCCGCCGCCCAGGGTGCATATGTTTTTGGAGCCCTGGCAGTCCGGCATCCTTGCCCCCCCGGCTTCACCCAGCCAGATCAGCGGAATACGGTTTTTTTTCACCTGGGTTTTAAACTGCAGCATTTTTTTTAAATTGATCCGGGCATTGGTTGATGCAAGCACAGTGAAATCATTGGCAATGATTCCGATGCGTTGTCCATTGACCAGGCCGTATCCGCATATCAGTCCGTCCGCCGACGTTCTGTCTTCCAGACCGGGCATGTCTGATGTGGCCAGCATCCCGAATTCCATAAAAGAATCCCTGTCCAGGAGTTTTGAAATTCTCTCCCTGGCCGTGAGCTTCCCTTTGGCATGGTGTTTATCGATTTTGGCCTGTCCGCCCATTTTAAGGGCTTTTTTCTTTTTTTCTGTTAATTCCTGAATGGTTGTTTTAAACGCCATCTTAAATAAAATCTCCTGATTGACAATTAAAGCTTTCAGTTGAACGTCTGGCCTCTTTTACAGACCCGCCCATGGGAACCCCTATGGCATCATGATTGAATTTGTTGGGTAAGGAAACAATTGCCCCTGCTGTGGTTTCGGTAAGCCCGTAGCCGTTGAGCAGGTCCAGTCCTGTTTCTTTCTGCCATTTGGCCTGGATGGCCGGCGGAACCGGCGCACCTGAAGCACCGCAGATTTTCAGACTGGAAAAATCGTATTTGTCAAAATCAGGGAGATTGAAAAAAGCCACATAAACAGTGGGGGGTGCAAAAAACACGCTGACTTTGTATTTCTGCAGAACCTTTATATACCTTGCCGCATCAAATCGGGGCTCCAGAATGGTTGTACCGCCCCCGTAAAACATGCATATGGTGGCCAGCAGGTATCCGGATATGTGAAACATGGGAAAGAGAACCAGATTGACATCACTGCCTTCCATGGCAAAATTTTCCGCCTGGTTGCCGGCATTGTAGATAAAATTGCGGTGGGTGAGCATAACGCCTTTGCTTTTGCCTGTTGTGCCGGCGGTGTACAGGATCAGCATGGTGTCATCAAAATCAAACTCAACTTCTGGCAGGGCTTTTTTAGGGGTAAGAAGGTCCATGAATCTGTAAGTGCTGCTGTTGTCGTTTACCCTGACCCGGGTCCCGTCAAAACGGGTCTTTACCCTGTAGAGAAATGATTTGGGGAAATCAAGGAAATCATCAATTCCTGTTACAATGATTTTGTCAATATCTGTGTCATTCATTACAGCCAGGGCATTCTCATAAAACAGATCCAGGGTAACAATTATTTTTATGCCTGAATCCGTAAAAATATGCCTGAGTTCTTCTCCTTTATACATCACATTGCATCACATTGGCAGGTACATGGATGGCACCGGTTCTGTTGGCGGCCAGGAAAACAATCATATGCTGGGGGCAGTTGGGCAGCAGGGCCCCGATCCGGTCTCCCTTTTTTATGCCCAGTTCTGACAGGTGGGAAGCAAAATTTTCAACCATTGTATCCAGGGCTGAATAGGAAATTTTTTTGTCCATAAAAACAAGGGCGGGCTTGTCCGGGTAAGAAAGGTCACTCTGGTGAAACAAGTCACAGGTGGTCCGGGGGGCTGGATCCGGGACAGGGCGGATTCCCCAGGATGGATCGTAGTCTATTTCAGAATATTTTGTCATACCTTGCCTCATATTGGTTATTAAATATAAATACTGATTGTTTTAAATAGTTAATGATGTTTAGCCTGTCAAGACAAATCAATCTAATTTGTTTAAAATTATTGTCAGTTAAGATATTCTGTGTCCTGTAACTCGACTATCAAGTTTTTACGGAAGGGCCGAGCGCCGCCCCCACGGTTGCCTGTCAGAAACATTGAGAACCAAAGGAGATCAGACTTTTTGCCCTGCCAGGCGTTAAAAAAATGATGAAACCGGGTTTAACCAGGAGAAAAAAGATATCTTTTACGCCGCTCTGGAGAATACACCTTATCAGCAGATAGACGATACCACGGTAAGAGTAAAAGGCAAAAATCAGTATTCACAAATTT
>JAYEJJ010000267.1:0-9948 GCA_034660495.1 Thermodesulfobacteriota bacterium
ACGAGCACGAGCACGAGCACGAGGACGAGCACGAGCACGAGCACGAGCACGAGGACGAGGACGAGCACGAGGACGAGCACGAGGACGAGCACGGACATATTTCAATAGAGCAGCAAAGCAAGGATAGAGATTATAGATGGCTGATGGCTTCAATCAGCAGGTTTTTAAAAAAAGGAGAGAAACATGAGCGTACCCCAATGGCAAACACCTTTCTGGCCGGAAGGTGTTTCACATGATGTTCCGGATTATAAATTTCCCTTATTCAAGATCCTTGATGATGCGGCAAGGGATTATCCGGAACAGACCTTTACCGTATTCAATGGTGCAACCAAAACCTTTGCCCAGGTCAAGGACACAGCTGACAGAATTGCCAATTTTCTTTCAAACAAAGGCATAAAAAAGGGAGACCGGATTGCAATTTTTCTTCCTAACATTCCCCAGTTTCCAGAAATTCTGTTTGGCATTCTAAAAGCCGGTGCGGTATGTGTCAACTGCAATCCTGTTTACACACCCACAGAACTCAACCACCAGCTCAACGATTCAGAAGCTAAAATGGTGTTCTGCATGGATCACCCCGAATTTTATCCCAACACCATAAAAGCCATTAAGGGTACCGATGTAAAAGATGTTATTATCTGCAACATCAAATCCTATCTTCCAAAAATCCAGGCCATTCTCGGCTCGCTGCTGGGTAAAATACCCAGGGCTGATCATCATGAACCCGGTCATTATTTTTTTGATGACATTGTGGCCTCTTCAGCTCCCACCCCTCCTTCCGTTGACATAAACCCGGAAGAAGATACGGCTGTCATGCTGTACACAGGGGGCACCACCGGTGTTCCCAAAGGCGCTGAACTAGTTCATACCAATTTTACCTATGATGTTACAGCGCTTTATGAATACGGGATGTTTGTCCATGAAAAAGGGGAAAACCTGCAAAAAATGCGCAAAGGGGGATTTCATGCCTATCTTGGTGTACTGCCCTGGTACCACAGCTTTGGCATTACCGTTGCCATGCTTTCAGCAGCAGTATCTGGCAGCAGACTGATCTGCATCCCCGATCCACGGGCGGGAAAACCCCCGTTTACAGAAGTACTCAAGGCGGTTCAAAAATTCAAACCCACCATCATGCCGGCTGTACCAACTATATTTGTGGCCTTTACCAATCATGCAAAAATAAATGATTATGACCTTACATCCCTTATGGGCTGTTTCTCCGGCGGTGCTCCCCTGCCCCCGGATGTGTGCCGGCAGTTTGAGGAAAAGACAGGGGCCGTTATATTTGAAGGATACGGACTCACAGAAACCACCCCTGTGGTCAGTGCCAACCCCACAAACAGAAAACAGAGAAAAATCGGGTCCATCGGCTTTCCCATGCCCGGCACCCATGTAAAAATTGTGGACCTGGACACCGGTACCAGAGAGCTGCCCCAGGGTGAAGACGGCGAAGTTGCCGTGTGCGGGCCCCAGGTCATGAAGGGCTATTGGAAAAGGCCGGATGCCGATGAGGAAGTGTTCAGGGAAATTGACGGCCACCGGTATTTTCTCACCGGTGACATTGGCAATGTGGACAAGGACGGCTATCTGACCATAACAGACAGAAAAAAGGATATGGTCATTGTGGGGGGATTTAATGTATATCCGCGGGATGTTGAGAATATCATCTATACCCATCCCAGCGTGGAACTGGTTGCTGTTGTAGGGATCCCCGATGAAAAAAGCGAAGAAAAAGTAAAAGCCTTTATCAAACTAAAACCCGGTTCCTCTGTAACTGAAGAAGACATGAAACAATTCTGCAAAGAAAACATGGCAGGGTACAAAAGACCCCGGGTCATTGAATTCCGGGATAAAATTCCCATCTCCAACGTGGGCAAGGTGTTGAGAAAAGTATTGCGGGACGAGGAAACCGCTGCCTGATCGTGATCTGTATTTCAGGACGCAAACAATCTACTACAACTCGATTATCAGGTTTTTATGAAAGAATTGATTAAGAGCCCCCAGCGGTTGCTCTGTCAGGAACATTGAGAACCAAAGGAGATAAGGTTTTTTGCCCTTCCAGGCGTTAAAAGAATCAAGCTGTTTGAGGACCGCAGGCCGCAGTTTCTTGATTTTTAGCCTGACAGGGCAAAAAGCCCTCCGACGTTCTCGTTCCTGACAGGCAACCGCTGGGGGCGGCGGTATTCAAAAAACTTGATCATCGAGTTTATAAGAAACACTCGTCAGCGCATTGCCATTGGCGGCGTTTCATTCTTCGTTGTGGCCGGGTCAGTGATTCATAGTCCGGCCATGCCGGTTATAAAAAACCACCATGATGCCATGCATCACAACAAACCATAAAATTTGAATTGTACCCCATCTTGTATCTTGTCTTTTGTTTCAAATTTCTTAAAAAATAAGTAAAGTGTCCCTATATTTAGATGATCGAGTTAAAAAATAAGTAAAGTGTCCCTATTTAAGCTACTCAGTGCAGATTCAGACATGAAATTTTCTGGTAGCCCCGACTGTCAGTTCATACAGATTGTCTTTGAATCCGAATCGAAAGGTGTTTTTCGGGCTGCACAGAAGGGTGATTTTGCACATCTCCTGGGTGGTTTCAAATGCCAGGGTACTGCCCCTGTGCCGCACCTGCATTTCAAGTTTCTCAAGTACTTCAGGCAGCTCCGGATTGATCCACAGTATATTGTTTCTGGTTTTTATGCCCATATAGGCTTCCTGGAGAATATTTACGGAACCGGCCATGGCCCCCAGATGAATCCCTTCCTGGGTGGTGCCCCCCTGAATATTTTCAATATCGCTTTGCAGGGCTTTTAAGAAAAACTTCCAGGAGCGTTTCCTGTCGGAACGTGCCATGACCCAGGAATGGACCACCCAGCTCAAAGAAGATCCATAGGAGGTGCGCCGGACATAATACTCTATGTTCTTTGGAATCGTTTCGTATTCAAAAGGATAGCCCAGCTGCCTGAAAAGCGTTCTGAGTTCAGGTGCGGAAAACAGGTAAAACAGCATGAGCACATCGGCCTGTTTTGTTATCTTGTAATTGTTGGCACTGTCCCCTTCGGCTTCCAGTATGCGGTCCATGCGCTGGATATTGGTGTATTTTTTACGGTATCTTTCCCAGTCAAGCTCCTTGAGCTGATCATAATGCTCAAACTGGCTGATGATGTTGTCATCATGAAAAATGATCCGCATTTTCCGGCTGATTTCCCACCACAGGTCTGTTTCTGATTTTGTGATCCCCAGGGTTTCGCACAGCTCATCAACCCGGTCTCTGGGCAGAATTTCCAGAACATTCTGGGCCTGGGTCAATACCCAGGTAGCCATGACATTGGTATAGGCATTGTTGTCCAGCCCGGGTTCATCTGCATCCGGGTAGGCATCATGGTATTCATCCGGCCCCATCACCTTGAGGATCTCGTACCGGTCAAGATCTTTGTTAAACGTTGCAATACTTGCCCAGAACCTGGCAATTTCAAGCAGACCCTCTGCACCGTATTCACCCATGAACTGGACGTCTCCAGTGGATTCAAAGTATTTCCAGATATTGAATGCAATGGCGGCATTGACATGCCTCTGAAAATGAGAATTATCCGGAAGCCACCGTCCTGATTTGGGGTTTAAATGCATTGTCTGGGTTTCTTCCCTGCCGCTGCTGCCACTCTGCCATGGGAACATGGCGCCTTTGAATCCCGCTTTTTTCGCAGCAGCCCGGGCCGCATCCAGCCTGCGGTACCGGTACAGCAGAAGAGAGCGGTTGATTTCCGGATACTGCAGGGTGATAAACGGGTAAATATAGAGTTCATCCCAGAAAATATGCCCGCGGTAGGCTTCTCCGTGCCATCCTCTGGCCGGCACCCCTACATCCAGATTAATGCTCTGTTTGGATACAGTCTGGAGCAGATGGAAGGTATACAGCCTGACAACCATCTCCGGGTGAAGATCCGGACGTTTTTTTCTGCGGTCGGTCATTTTAATGTCTGACCGCCGCCATAATTGCTTCCAGGCCAGTGTATGGCAAGTGAGCATGTCGTCAAATCCTGAGGCGCGTCCAATCCTTGCCCTGGCAGACAATCCGCATTCAGAAATGGCAATATCCCGGGACGTATGCACCAGAACGGTTTTTTCCACCACAATGGTTTCTTTTTGGGTGATATCCACAGTAAAGCGCTTTGCCACATAACCATTGTCATTTATCAGCTGGGGCTCAAGATCCAGCACTTTGCTTTTTTTCAGTATCCGGGTTCTGGCGGCCATGGCCACCCGCAGTTCAGACTGAACGGTCTGCACTTTCAAAAACAGCGGCTGATCCTTTTTAGATTCACTTTCCAGAATGTCCAGGTGGTGGCTGTTCAGTTCACGGTAGCGCTTCACCCCCTGATTCTGAACTGTGCCGTCAATGGCAGATTCCACCTCAAGGGACCCGGTGTGATTTTCACTGGTCAAAGAGACCTGCATGGCCGCCGTGTGGCGGTCTCCCATATGAACAATGCGCTGTTCTTCCATCCTGATGCGGCGTTCCTGTTCATCCTCGAACACAACAATATGGGTGAGAATGCCTTTTTTCATGTCAAGGTCCTGGCAATAGGACCGGATGGCTGCGGTGTCAGGGGAAAACCATTGTCCATCAGAGAAACGAAATTTAAGACACAGCCAGTTGGGCATATTGACAAGGTCTTCGTTTTCAACTTCCTTACCGGCAATGACGGTGGTAAGCCGGTTGTATCCCCCGGCCAGATAGGTGCCGGGATAATGAATGTCACCGGCTGACACCTGGGCACTGGCCCCCCGGGTGGCGAAATAACCGTTGCCCAGTGTGCAGAGGGCTTCACGAAGGCCCTGGTCCTCGGGTGTATAGGTCTCATAGGTTAAATTCCAGGCAGTCATATCATCTTTCCTTTTTCTCAAACAAATTTTTTAAAAATGCCGCTGTTTCTTGTGTATTTTCAAGGACATAATCAGCTGATGTCGGGTGAAAACTGCCCTTGACAACAATACTGGTACCCATGGGTTTCAGGCTTTCAAAGGCATCCTCGTCTGTAATATCATCACCCATATACATGGGATAATATGTATCCCGGTCCAGCTTGAGTTTTTCCATGAGCCATACCAGTGCTCTGCCTTTGTGCCAGTCAATATCAGGCTGGAGTTCAAACACTTTTTTCCCCTCAGTGATGCGCAGGTCAGGGTGTTTTGCCTGAACATGGCGAACCGCCTGTTTGACGGATTGTGCTAAAGTTTGTTCAACGTTTCGGTAATGAATGGCAATGGAAAATTGTTTACGTTCAATGGCAGCGCCCGGTATGCTGGTCAGCTTGGCTGCCAGCTGGTCATGGGCTTGGTCCAGAACAGGCACAAACTCCTTTCCTTTCTGCATTTCAAGTGTAAGATCTGCCGGGCCTGAAATATCAAAACCGTGGCTGCCGGCATAGTAGACATTGTCGAGCTTTACAAATTTTTGGATGGTTGAAAGGTCCCTGCCGCTGATGACGGCAACCACCCATTTCTCAGCCACTTTTGCCAGAATTTGTCTTGTGGTCTCATCAAGAAATGCCTTGTCCGGATCATTGACAATGGGGGTCAGGGTGCCGTCGTAATCCAGAAAAAGAGCTGGAGATCTGTCACCTGCATGGTGCAGTATATCCTGGATATGATCCATGGCAGAGGGCAGGGAAGCCATCTGTTTCTTTCTCACCGGATGCCTGCCGTTGATGCGGATATCGCACAGATCGGAAAACACAACATCTGCACCTGCTTTTTTCAAAAAGGCTTCATTGTCTGCCCTGTTCACACCGATCACCTGATAAAAATTGCCTTTTTTTGCAGCGATGACCCCTGCGGTGGCATCCTCGAAAACCACAGCCCGATCCGGGGTGATCCCAATACGCCGGGCTGCTTCAAAAAATATATCTGGTTCAGGTTTTCCTTTTATTTTAAGCTGTGCGGAAAGCATGCCATCCACCACAGTATCAAACCCATCTAAAATACCAACTGACGCAAGCACGGGAATACAATTCTTACTGGCTGAAATAACCGCCATTTTCCAGCCCTGTTTTTTTAATTCATACACCAGACTCAAGGTGTCTTCGTACACTTCTGGGCCCTGCTGTTTCAGATACTCATTGAAAATGGCATTTTTTCGGTTGCCAAGGCCACATATGGTTTCTTTGTCCGGTTCATCCAGGGGATCTCCCCAGGGCAGGTCAATGCCCCGGGCGTCGAGAAAAGATTTTACCCCGTCGTACCGGGGTTTCCCATCCACAAAGGGGCGGTAATCACTGGTCATGTCAAAGGGGATGAATTTTTCGTTTTTTAGGGAGGCCCGTTCTTTCAGATACCTGTCAAAAAGGGCCTTCCATGCCCTGGCATGCACCTTTGCAGTCTGGGTGATCACGCCGTCAAGGTCAAAAATAACACCATCGCATGTTTCTTTTGAGAGTCCAAAGCCTGTTTGATTCATCTGTTCTTTCCTTTTGTCAGATACCGGTGAGATCTGTTTTCAGTCCGGTACTATTATTATAACTCGACCATTGAGTATCAAACTCAACATTTCCAGGAACCGGCCGCTTATCGTATTGGTTGAGCCCGGGCTTTGTGGATGTCATTTTATCACCGGTCTCATCTGACCCTTTGATTATTTTGATTGTTCCTGTGAATTATCCTGGGAGGGGATATAATCCACAAGGGGGCCCAGGGTATTTAGATCCTGGGAAAAAACTGATTTTAAAAACTCATCCACCCACCAGTAGATATCTGTTTTTCTCACAATTTTCCGCAGCGCTTTCATGCGGTTGCGTTTTTCATCACTGCCCATGTGGCAGACCTGGTATATGGCATCTGCAATGGCCTGAATATCATAGGGATTCACCAGAAAAGCGTATTTATACAACTGGCTGGCTGCACCGGCAAATTCACTTAATATCAACGCACCGTCTGTATTGATATTGGAGGCACAGTATTCTTTGGCCACCAGATTCATACCGTCTTTAAGGGGGGTGACAAGGGCGATATCCGCGGCACGGTAAAGGGCTGTAAGTTCTGTTCTGTCAACGCTCTGGTAAAGATAATGGATGGGGACCCATCCGGGACGGGTGAATTTTCCGTTAATTTCGCTTACCAGCTGCTCAATTTCGCTTTTGAGATGGTCATATTCCACAATGCGCTGCCGGCTGGGAACAACAATCTGAATCAGGCTGATTTTTTTTTCCAGATCCGGATATCTTTCCAGGGCATTGCGAAAGGCCAGCAGTCTTTCAGAGATGCCTTTACTGTAATCCAGACGGTCAACCCCCAGGATCAGATGGTCTGCTTTAAAAACCGCTTTGATTTCAGCCAGTCTTTTTTCAACGTTTTGTGTGCCTGCTTTGTGTGCAAATTCGTTGTAATCAATACTGATGGGGAAATTTCCCAGCCTTACGGTGCGGCCGTTAACCTCCGTGGATAGTACCCGCCCACTACCTTTGATTTTAATGTGCGGGAACATGGCGTGAACGCATACCACAAAATTGCGCCGGTCTCTCTGGGTCTGAAAACCTATAAGGTCATAGCACAATAAAGATTCCAGGAGCTGAAACCGCCAGGGCAGCTTGAGAAAAAGATCCAGGGGAGGAAAGGGAATGTGAAGAAAATATCCGATTTTTGCTGCGATCTCCATTTCCCGCAATGCCTGGCCCACCCCCATTAAATGATAGTCATGCACCCAGATGTGGTCATCACTGGTTTTGATGTTTTCAGCAATGGTTTGGGCAAATATTTTATTGGCTTTTTGAAAGGCATCCCAGTATTCAGGGGCAAAATCACACCGGGTCTGCAGATCATGAAACAAAGGCCATAAAACCTGGTTGGAAAATCCCAGATAATAGTCATTCACCAATTCTTCTGACAGAAAAACCGGCTCAAAGGTATATCCGAAATCTTTGGCCACCCGGGCAAATACGGTTTTAATCTCTGTTTTCTCACCAACTTGTGTGGTACCCGGCCATCCGATCCACAATCCACCGCGATTCCGAAGTACCGGTGCCAGTGCAGTGACCAGACCCCCTGATCCCTGCTTCACCTGCCACCGGCCGGAGGCTGTTTTTGACAACACGATTGGAATGCGGTTGGAAACAATGATCAGTCTTGTTTTTTCATGATTGTTTTCATTCATTTTATTTTGACCTTTTCCATATACATACAGGGAAACCTGGGGTTATTTCTTTATATCAGCTGTGTAAAAATAAAATAACAATATCTTCTGCAATGGGAAATAAAGTGTTTCCCCCATTTTCAGGTATTAAATGCTGTAGAAGAAAAAAGGGAAAAATTTTACCGGACAGCAATTTATCCTGAGAAATTGCTGTCTTCTGCAACAACAATACCTATTTTTTCCATGATGTCCGCCTGTTTGTGCCGTTAATATTTTTCTGGGCATATGCACCGGTAACAATCATTTTATCTAATATCAGAGACAAAAGCAAATTTTCTATGAACACAACGTGCTTTTCAGCGGCTGCGGCTTTTTGCGGTCCGCTGCGAAAACCTTGTTCGGCGCGACTTTTTAAGGATGAGCTGTGAATTCAGAAGAGGTGTAGGGCCTTATCCTTTGTAATTTTCCTTCTTCTGAGCGCTTCGCACGATACAGATCCCAACGAAGCTGTAAATTCATCCAAAAATCTTCTGACATATTGAAAAATTTGGCTAAACGTAAAGCGGTACTGGGTGTAATGCCTCGTCGCCCATTAACAATTTCATTAATCCGCTGGTAAGGAACATGAATCGCTTTAGACAAATCACGCTGAGTTATTGTCATTGGAATCAAAAATTCTTCCATCAACATTTTTCCAGGATGCGTCGGTTCCCTAAATTTTGGAATTCTAACCATAATATCCTCCTAATCAATGATAATCGACAATTTCAACATTATCTGCATTACCAGTATTCCATTTAAAACATACTCGATACTGATCATTGATCCGAATACTATGCTGTCCATCACGATTTCCAGACAGCGCTTCCAAGTAATTTCCCGGGGGGACTTTTAAATCGTCAAGATCTCTTGCAGAGTCAACCTGCTCCAACTTTCGGACTGCAATTTTCCATATATCTCTTGGACATAACTTTCGGGCAGCTTTGGTGTTTTTCCCATCGAAAATATCTTCAGTACCCTGATTTTTAAACGATCATATCATGTGTTCACGGTAACACGGCGTTCATGCTATGTCAATGAAAATATTTTTTATCCGCCGAAGGGTCAAGCTCACTGGTGCTGATAGAGCCCAGCGGAATCAGCACCCTGTGCAGCGCCTTGATCGCATTTTTTCTGGTTATAACGGTTTTGGGGAAATTGAGTCTGAAAACCAGGAAAAATGTTTTCAAAAAATTTGACCTTGGATATACCCAAGGGACAAATCTATGGACAAACCAAGGAAGGTGAAAAAATTACAATCCAGGATAACAGTGCAAAGATTACCTGACGTGACAGCGATAAATGAGAGATAATTAATGATAATTATCCAGAAAAAATGTAAAAAACATGATTCATCTTTATAATATTTCTTACTGGCCCATGTTCTCCTGTTATCAACCTGATTATCTGCCTGAAACTGAACCTCTGTATAAGAGATGGAGCGGTTACCAATATCCAAACTAATGCAAAGGAATATAGGCATCCTTCATATGACCCCCAAAGTACTTTACAGTTTTTTTTGGGAAAACACCTTTAAACAGGGAATGCCCTCAAAAAGTGTAAAGTACTTATGAAGGATGCCGGAATATATTATGAAAATATGGCCTGAACAACCCTATCCACTATGTGCTGTTTTTGACGGCTCCGGCACCAATTTTTCGTATCCTATTCAAATATCATGGTAAAGCAATAAAAAAAAAGATGAAATAAAAAAAAATTGAACATGATGATTTTTTTTTGGGACAAATGAAAAAAATAATGCTATGTTCACAATATGAGCCGCCAAG
>JAYEJJ010000268.1:0-9907 GCA_034660495.1 Thermodesulfobacteriota bacterium
GAGTCTGGTAGAGATGAATAAAATCATCATTATGCTTCAACTAATGCTATGCCTGGCTGTTCAAAAAAGATAAACGGTCAAACGGGGTGGTCAAACGGGGTCAGAGGGTCAAACGGTCAAACGGTCAAACGGTCATCAAACGGGGTCAGAGTAAAATTAAACATCAAGCTTTTGCCAATAGCCGGACCATGCTTGGTCATCTTTCCCCAGGCATGGACGTCACAATATTTAATTTTACTCTGACCCCGTTTATTCCACAGGCATGGACGTCACAATATTTAATTTTACTCTGACCCCGTTTATTCCAATCCCAGCAAATCCGCCGGCGGCCTGAGGGGGCGGAGATGGTACTTTGCAGGATTTCAAATCATCACCCATTTTTCTCATTTTTGTCGGACAAGGGGGGGGGTTGTTTTTTAGGGTTCATTCTGTTCTCTGGCAGCAGGATAGATACGGTCATCAGAATGGACAGCTATAGTCATTAGAGTGGGCTTGGTCATAACTTCGGCCAAATCGGCTGGTTTTTTGATCAACGTTGATCAACGGGGTCTGGCTTCGGTTATTACGCTTTTGACAAAGGACTCTGTTTAAAGGCAAATTTAAACAAAAGCGCAATAACCGAAGCCTGACCCCACCCCATTACCGGGTCAGCTGTCTGTATTTGATTCGTTCCGGACAGTCCGCCTTAATGCCGAGTCTCTTTTTTCTGTCTTTATCGTAGTCTGAATAGCTTCCCTGGTAGAAAAAAGTCTGGCTGTTTCCTTCAAAGGCCAGAATATGGGTGGCGATTCTGTCCAGAAACCATCTGTCATGGCTGATCACAACAGCAGAGCCGGCAAAATTTTCCAGCGCATCTTCCAGTGCCCTCAGTGTATTGACATCAAGGTCGTTGGTGGGCTCGTCCAGAAGCAGAAGATTTGCCTCTTCCTTGAGCATTCTGGCCAGGTGGACCCGGTTTCTTTCTCCGCCGGAGAGCTCGCCGACCTTTTTCTGCTGGTCTGCGCCTGAGAAATTGAATTTTGAGACATAGGCCCGGGAGTTGAGTTCCCTTCCTCCGAGAAGAATGGTGTCATTCCCACCGGAAATCACTTCCCATATGCTTTTTTCCGGGTCAAGAATATGTCTCTCCTGATCCACATAGGCAATTTTTACAGTATTGCCGAGTTCAATGGTGCCGGAATCTGGATGTTCCTTGCCTGTGATCATGTTGAACAGGGTTGATTTGCCTGCGCCATTGGGGCCCACAACCCCGACAATGCCGCCGGCAGGTATGATAAAACTCATGTTTTCAACAAGGATTCTGCTGCCAAAGGATTTAATTACATTGTCCGCAGTGATGACCTTATCTCCAAGTCTGGGCCCCGGTGGAATAAAGATTTCAAGATCCTTTTCCCGTTCTTTTGTATCCTGATTCAGCAGGGTTTTATAGGAACTGATCCTGGCCTTTGATTTGGAGCGTTTCCCCTTGGGAGACATGTTTATCCATTCCAGCTCTTTTTCAAGGGTTTTCTGGCGTTTGCTTTCTGTTTTTTCTTCAGTTTGGAGTCTTTTCTGCTTCTGTTCAAGCCAGGATGAGTAGTTCCCCTTCCATGGAATTCCTTCTCCCCTGTCAAGTTCCAGAATCCATCCCGCCACATTGTCAAGAAAATATCTGTCATGGGTAACGGCAATGACCGTTCCCTTGTATCGGCTTAAATGTTCCTCAAGCCAGGCAACCGACTCAGCATCCAGATGGTTTGTGGGCTCATCGAGAAGCAGTATGTCCGGCTGCTGTAGAAGGAGCCGGCAAAGGGCGACTCGTCTTTTTTCACCGCCGGAAATGACATTGACAGGGGTCTCAGGCGGCGGGCATCTCAGGGCATCCATGGCCATTTCAAGCCTTGCATCAAGGTCCCATGCGTCCAGATGATCCAGTTTTTCCTGGAGAACACCCTGTTTTTCAATTAATTTGTCCATTTCTTCATCTGACATGGGCTCTGCAAATTTTTCACTGACAGATTCATAGGCGTTAATGAGGTCCACTGTTTCCTGAACGCCCTGTTCAACAATTTTTTTTACTGTCTTGGTTTCATCCACCAGGGGTTCCTGTTCAAGGTAACCGACATTAAACCCTTTGGACAGAATGGTTTCTCCGTTAAAGTCTTTGTCAATGCCGGCCAGAATTTTAAGCAGACTGCTCTTTCCTGATCCGTTAAGACCCAGGACACCGATTTTTGCGCCGTAAAAATACGACAGGGAGATATTTTTCAGTACAGGTTTTTTATTATAGAATTTGCTCACATTGATCATGGAGTAAATTACTTTTTTAGCGTCATCAGACATTTTTACAGAACTCCTTTTGGCTTTTCACAGGATCTGGTTCTAAATTTTAAAGGGTGTTACAATTTTTATGAATGTGTTTATAGTTCATCGCAAATGAATTGATACTATGTTTATATAATATCAAGGTAAGAAGAGTATCTTTTCATCTGCGAACATCTATAATGGGCTTGTAATTGTTTTTTTTAGCATAATCCGGAAACAGTTCAATGGCGTCATTTAAAGGGATAAACCCAGAAAAGGAACGGATTCTCATCATTTTATAATTTTTCACAACCTGTGTAAACCGTTTTGATTTTTCAGAGCTGAAAATTGAATCATGGGGAAACCAGAATGTATTGTTGACTCCAAAATGTTTTGTTTTAAAAAGCAAATGGATGATCAGTTTCCAATTGTCAAGGATGTATTTTATTTTCTGTTTCATGGGAAGTCCGCCTTTAAAAGGGATCAAACCCGGTGTAAAGCATGGGTTACGGTTTAAATAAGAATCACGGGGTAATGCATCAATCATGATAGGTGACCACAGGTTCTTTCATAATCATTTCAATGGCTTTGTCCGCAGATTCTGCGATGGCAGGGAATGTGTCCTTTAATCCAGTGACCTGTCTTAGATTTTCACTGGTTCTCATGATCAGCCGGGCCAGATCCCCTTCAGCAAATGGTGATTGCTGGACAATAATCTCCCAGGGGGCATCCTTTGCCCACGCAAAAATAACATCTGCCGGCTGGATAAAGAGATTGGGGGCTTCAAAGTTTTTCTGCAGCAGTCTTTTGGCAAAGGGGCTTAACCCTTTTCTAAGGGTTAAAAATTCGGTTATCAGTTTTTTGGGCAGCTGGCCGCTTAACAGCCGCTCATCATCAAACTCCTTTTCATTGACAAAGGCGGCCATAATGGCGGCAAGAAGGGCAGGGTTGTTTTCCGGCAAAAGGGTGTGGCGCAGACAATGGGCCACCATCAGGGGAGAATCAATTCTCAGCTGGGAGGCCCAGATGCCGTCTTCTGTGAGAATGCCGTTATCTGTAACAAAGCCTTCTTCCTGAAGGAATTCAAGATGGGCAAGGAAATCATCCCATAAAAATTCAAGACTTCTGCCAAAGTTTCTCCTGGCATAATTGCCTTTTTTCCCTTTTTTGATCATATAGGAGGCAAAGGATTTTAACAGCAGCTCCCGGATCTGATCAGGATGATGGGACAGCAGCAGGTTGAGCACCATGGAGAAATCGATTCTGATCTGACTGCGGACGTCCAGGGGCGGTGCTTTGATTATTTTTGCAATATGCTGCAGGTCCATGAATTTTCCCGGCAGTACAATGGCAAAGCCGATATTGTCCATTCCCCTGCGCCCGGCCCGGCCCGACATCTGCTGGAATTCACTGGGGGTCAGGGGCAGGAATTCAACCCCGTTGAACCGGTCGGAATTTAAAATAACAACGCTTCTGGCCGGGAAATTTACGCCGGCGGCCACGGTTGATGTGGCAAACATGGCAAAGAGAAGCCCTTCGGACATCAATGTTTCCACAACCACCTTCCAGGCCGGCAGCTGGCCGCTGTGATGGGAGCCGGTACCGGTATGTTCCAGGATTTCTCTCTGGCTTTGTTTGGCCAGATGGGGATGATCTGCCAGCAGTTCATCCAGTCTTTTGGCAAGTTTTTCCTTTTTTTCTGGGTCCTGGGCCAGGAGTTCTCCTGTGCAGAGTTTTACAGCCTGATCACAGTCTGACCTGGATTTTAAGAAAAATATGGCAGGGAGAAGATCAAAGGTTTTTAAAATTTTTAAAATTTCTGAAAACTGGGGCAGCCGGCCTGGCAGGGCAAGCCTTGGCGGATTTTTATCCCTGAGAAATTTTATAACCCGGTTGTGAAGCGCTGTTTTCCCCCCTTTTTTAAAATTTTTTAATAAAGGCGCAAGGGTGCCGGAAGGGTGAAGAAACAGTGGAAAAAGAGGAACAGGACGTTTTGTCTCTTCAATAACATGGCATTTTTTTCCCCGGATGGATTCCAGCCATCTCGCCATGTGGCCGGCATTGCCAATGGTAGCGGATAAGAGGAGTACAGGAATTCTCACAGGAAGGTAAATCATGATTTCCTCCCAGACAACCCCCCGCTCCCTGTCCCCGAGGTAATGGGCTTCATCCAGAATAACCAGGCTGCAGTCCAGGTCTTCTCCGGTGTACATGGCATCGTATAGCTGGTTTCTTAAAATTTCAGTGGTGCCGATGATGATACCGGCACTGGTATTCTCTTTGATATCTCCTGTGAGGATGCCGACATTTTCCCGGCCGAACATTTGAGCAAACTGGGCATAAATCGTATTGGTCAGTGCCTTTAAAGGGGTGCCGTACCATATCCTCTGGTCTTTTCCCATAAAATGTCTGGCCGCATTTTCTGCAATCCAGGTTTTTCCTGATCCTGTTGGCGCAGTGACCAGACAGTCTGAATCATTGATGGCCTCAAGGGCCCGGGTTTGAAAATCGTCCGGAGAAAACGGCTTTTTTTCAGGGATCCCGATTTGCTTGAATGTCTTTTCAAGGCTGTCATCTGCCCCGGGGGTCAGACCGTATTTTTTTTTACTACTTTTAAATCGGTTTTTATTATAATTTTTTTTCATGATTATGATAGAATCATAAAATTGTGGATAATGCAACCTTAGACAGGAAACAAGAGATAAAAAACAAGTGCGGCATTCTCCTGTTTTATTTTTTGTTGTGATGTATGGCATCATGATGGTTATATAAAAAATATTTAAGAAGGTGTTATGGAAGAAACGATAAAACCAGGTATCCTTGCCCCTGCAGGGGATAAAGCGTCTTTTCTCGCTGCCGTTGCTGCAGGGGCCGACGCAGTTTACTGTGGTTTAAAGATATTTTCAGCCCGCATGGAGGCTGATAACTTCAGTATGGAGGAATTGTCGCAGCTGACAGCCTTTGCCCGGTCAAAAAAAGTGGCGGTTTATGTGGCGCTGAATTCCCTGATCAAACAGAATGAACTTGAAAAAACAGCCAGGATACTGACCAAACTGGTCCGATATGTAAATCCCCATGGGCTGATTGTCCAGGATATGGCGGTGCCGGCCATTGTCAGAAAAGCCGGGTTCAATGGGCAGATTCATTTGTCAACCCTTGGCAGTGCTTCCTTTCCTGCAGGGCTTGAGACCATTAAAACCGCTGGATTTGACAGAGTGGTGCTGCCAAGGGAGTTCACCATTGACGAGATCAGGACGATGGCTGAAAACAAGCCTTCAGGACTTGATCTTGAGGTGTTTGTCCACGGGGCCCTGTGCTATGCTGTTTCAGGCCGGTGTTATTGGAGCAGCTGGTTCGGTGGCAAGAGCGGACTTCGGGGACGCTGCGTCCAGCCCTGCAGACGGATGTACACCCAGGGAAGGGAAAAACAGCGGTTTTTTTCCTGCCTGGATTTTTCCGTTGACGTGCTGGTCAAACTGCTTCTGCAGATTCCCGGTATTACGACCTGGAAGATAGAGGGAAGAAAAAAGAGTCCCCATTATGTGTTTTATACGGTTCAGGCCTATAAACTGCTCAGAGACCACGGCACAGACCCCGTTAAAAAAAAAACAGCCCTGGCATTTCTTGAATATGCCCTGGGCAGACCCGCAACCCATTATAATTTTCTTTCCCACCGCATGCACTCGCCCCTGCAAAAGGACACAGAAACTGGCTCAGGCCTGTTTGCCGGCAGGGTGAAATTTGAAAAAAAACCCTTTTTTATTACCAGAGAGCCGCTGCTTAAAGGCGATCTTCTGAGAATCGGCTACGAGGACGGCAAAGGCCATGATGTGCAGCTGGTGAATCGATCCATTCCCAAAAAAGGGAAACTGGTGCTCAGGCAGGGCCGGTACAACCGGCTTCAAAAAGGGGCGCCTGTATTTATCGTGGACAGAAAAGAGACGTCTGTTTATGACCTGATCCAGGGTCTTTCAGATGCGCTTGAAACCATACCCCGGCCCCTGATAAAACCGGCTGCCCCGGGCTTTGATTGTTTGTTTAAAGGAAAAAAAAAGAAAAAACGGCAGACCCGAGGACCGGACGTCATGGATATCACCCTTTACCGGGCGCCTGTAAAGGAAAAACGGCCCGGGCAAAAAGCGTTGTGGCTTTGTTTGGATTCATTAAAAAGAGTGCCCGCCAAACACGTCAAAACCGTTATGTGGTGGCTGCCCCCGGTGATTTGGCCCAACGAGGAGAAGCATTTCAGTAAATTAGTCAAAAAGGTTCTGTCTGAAGGGGCAGTTTCATTTGTGTTGAATATGTCCTGGCAGCTGGCTTTTTTTAAAGGAATGACGCATGCAGAGCTGTGGGCGGGGCCTTTCTGCAATACAGCAAACAGTGCAGCCGTGCACGTTCTGAAAAAAATAGGGTTTTCAGGAGTAATTGTTTCCCCGGAACTTGACAGGGATAATTTTCTCACCCTTCCTGAAAATGCATCCCTTCCCATTGGGGTTATCATTCAGGGAAATTTTCCCCTGGCAATTTCCAGGCAGGTGTCAGAAGACTTAAACCAGGACAGGGTGTTTTCAAGTCCCATGAAGGAAAACGCCTGGGTGAGTCAGACAGATGGAAACTACTGGGTATTTCCTGACTGGATTTTGGATTTTAATGAAAAACGCGGTGAAATGATACGGGCCGGGTTTGTGCGATTTATTACCATAAATGAAACCGTGCCAAAGGGGATTGAAATGAAAAAAAGACAGGGTCTCTGGAATTGGGAGCTTCGCCTGCTGTAATTTTTTTTAAAAAAGTGTTTGACTTTTAGATGAGACTTGGATATGAGTGTATCTGCTTAATATGAGTTATATGAGTTCTGAGTTCTCTTTTCTAAAATATTTAACCGTGGAGTCTTTATTTTGAAAACTGATCGTAGGAAAACAGGGCAGAAAAAAGGGGTTTTTATTATTACCTTTTTAATTCTTTTTTTGTTCTGGGTTGTTTTTTCAGGGAAGTTTGACGGGTTTCACCTAAGTCTCGGAGCAGTTTCCTGCCTGATCGTATCCTGGTTTACCTCGGATCTTCTCTTGCGCCATCCGAAACTGTCATCTCTTCCCCTTCTCTGGAAAGGGTTTTTAATCTACATGCCCTGGCTTCTCTGGCAGATTATTCTGGCCAATATTCATTTGATGAAAATTGTTTTCAGCCAGGATATCGCTTCACAGATAAACCCCCATCTTATTCGTTTTAAATCCAGGATCAAGGAACCAGTTGGACTTGTGACCTTTGCGAATTCCATCACCCTGACCCCTGGAACCATAACAGTGTCTCTTTCGGTTTACGGTGACATGGTCGTTCATGCCGTTGATGATGAATCAGCATCGCCTCTTCCCGGTGAAATGGAGAAGAGGGTTGCCCAAATTTTTGGTGAATAATGGATCGTTTTATTCTAGCAGCAGCCGTCGTACTTTCACTGGTAATGACCGTTCCTCTGTACAGGGCGGTAAAGGGGCCGACTATTCTTGATCGAATTATGGGGGTGAATGCCATCGGCAGTAAAACCACTGTTCTTCTGATCATGATCGGCTTTGTTTACAAACGGGTGGATATGTTTATAGATATTGCCCTGGCCTATGCACTGCTCAATTTCATTGCCGTTATTGCCGCGTCCAGATATTTCAACAAGAAAAAAGGTCTTGATCAGGAGGTAAATCTATGATTTCAATCTCCATTGTGCTGATTGCCGCAGGAATTGTTTTTTTTCTTGGGGGATCACTGGGTATTATAAGACTTCCTGATGTTTACTCCCGACTGCATTCAGCCGGAATGCTCGATACCATGGGTCTGCTTCTTACCATGGCAGGGATGGCCCTGTATGTGGTGCTTGATTTTTCCATGGCCAACCTTCTGTCGGCGATTAAAATCATGTTGATTGTTGTGTTTGTATTTATAACTAGTCCCACAGCCACCCATGCCATTGTTGACGCAGGAATGAGAGCCGGTCTCAAGCCATGGGAAAAAGGACAGAACACGAAAAAGGGGATGTGATATGATCTGGCAGCTTGATCTGATTATGCTGGTGATGGTAATTATCTGCGGTATTGCAGCGATAAATGTTAAAGATCTCCTGGGTGCGTCTGTTCTTCTGGGCGCTTACAGTTTTCTCATGTGTCTGCTCTGGGCGATAATGGGAGCGGTTGACGTTGCCTTTACCGAAGCAACGGTTGGTGCGGGTGTCAGTACTGTATTCTGTGTAGCAGCCGTGTTTCATACCACAAGGAGGACCAAGGATTGAAGATTCTGGGAAAAATAAGTGTACTGCTCTGCGGGGTACTTCTGATTTTTTTTGCTGCAGATTTTCCTGATTTCGGGGATCCCAACTCACCGGCCTCAACCTATCTTTCTCCCTACTTTATAGAACAGGCCATGTCAGACAATGCCGTTCCCAACGTTGTCAGTGCAGTACTTGCCGACTACAGGGGGTATGATACCTTGTTTGAGACCACTGTTATTTTTACAGCAGGTCTTGCCTGTTTTTTTCTGTTGAGAATTTTTGAGGATGAAAAAAAACTTAAGTATTACAGGCACATTCCCACCGGCGTTACCCTCAGGATCGGAGAAGGAAAAAAAATTCCTGAAAATTCATCAGTTTTCAGAAGAATTGATGCCACCTGGGTTCCCTTTGACATGATTATTAAAACCACCTGCCGGTTTCTCATTCCCTTTATTCAGCTGTTTGCACTGTATGTGGTGGCCCATGGTCATCACAGCCCCGGGGGTGGGTTTCAGGGCGGTGTTATCCTTGGCGCCTCTGTTATTCTATTTGCCATATCCCGTAACCTCAGGGCAGCCCTTAAGCGGGTGGGAGAAAAAACCTCGGCCATCATGAGCGCAGCAGGTGTATTTATCTATGCCGGCACAGGTGCTCTGTGCCTGGTGCTTGGGGAAAATTTTCTCAATTACAGCGCCCTTGCCCCGATTTTTGGAACGGACAGGGTTATGGCAAGGTCCCACGGTATACTGGCAATTGAGATCGGGGTAGCCTTGGCTGTAATGGCTGTGATGATATGGATATACTACAACCTTTCATCAGCTGGAAAACAGGATGAAGGGTTATAGACATCAGGGCATCCTGCCGGGTTTAAAACTTAAAGTTTATCAAGATCCCATGGTATTCTTGCTGTTGAAATCGGAGTTGCTCTGGCTGTAATGTCTGTCATGATATGGATTTATTATAACCTCTCTTCAGCCGGAAAACAGGATGAAGGACTCTAAATAACAGGCATGGCCTAAAGGGCAGAAACTGGCCGGAGCATAATATTTGCTACCGGCCACAACAGATGATGAAACTCCATGAATTTAAATAGTTAGGCGGAGTTTCATATAACTGCCACGGGCAGCCTTGGTCTTTCATCTCGGCTTGCCCACAACAAAGCATGAAAGTCGTTGTTGGTTTAGAAGGACTTTCATATAAAAAACTGGTAAATGTATTAAAGGATTAACATGGAATCAATACTATCACTGATTATTGCCAAAGCAAATTTTTGGACATACATCATTCTTATGATGGTTGGACTTTATGCAATGATTGCAAAGAATAATCTGGTAAAGAAAATTGTGGGTATGAGTATTTTTCAGACCGCAG
>JAYEJJ010000269.1:0-9881 GCA_034660495.1 Thermodesulfobacteriota bacterium
ACCTATGCTGTTGCTCTCGATTAAGTGCTTTTCAAAAACGCATAGGCTGAAAAGCACATCATAATCCGTCAATTCATCCCCTGAGCTAAAGACTCAGGGGTTTTCTTGCCGGTTTTTTATAAAAATCGTTGCCGCCACTGGAAAATACGCAGATTTTGTGGAAACTGACATGAAAAAGGTCCTTCCCCGGTCTGTGCTTGAAGCTTTTGAATATTTAAAGCCAGACGGGGGCGACCTTTTTTCAGGGGATGAGTATATTCAGGGGATGAGTATATTGGTGTTTTCACGTCCAGTGAAGGGTCAACAAGCCTTTTATACCTGAGCGGATGTAAGAATCTGTCTGCGGTTGATAAAAACCTTGTCCGCCTGTTTACCAGAAGTGTATCCATTGGGTTTGACAATATTTCCCTTGCCCGGGAGATCATTGATACCCAGAAAGAGGTGATTTACACCCTTGGGGAAATTGTTGAAACCCGGTCCAAGGAAACCGCTCACCATGTCAAGCGGGTTTCAGAAATCTGTTACCTTCTTGCCAGAAAATGCGGAATAGATGAAAAAACGGCTGAAATGCTCAAACTGGCTTCCCCCATGCATGATATTGGAAAAATAGGTGTACCTGAAGCTATTCTGCATAAACCGGGAAAGTTAACAGACAAAGAGTTTGAGATCATCAAGGCCCATGCTGAAACAGGGTATGAAATGGGCTTGATCATAACATCGACCACCCTGGGGTGGGGTCAGGCTTCGGTTATTGCGCTTTTGTTTAAATTTACCTTTAAACAGAGTTCTTTGTCAAAAGCGTAATAACCGAAGCCCGACCCCGTTGATCAACAAACCAGCCGATTTGGCCGAAGTTATGACCAAGCCCTATGAAATCCTGAAAAAATCCAAGCGTCAGATCATGAAAACCGCTTCCATTGTTGCCAGGCAGCATCACGAAAAATGGGACGGCACTGGATATCCCCAGGGGCTGGCCGGGGAAAATATTCATATTTACCGGAGGATTGCTCCATTGCAGATGTGTTTGATGCCCTTACCCATGCACGATGCTACAAAACGCCCTGGTCCATTCCCGAAGTAGTTGAATTTTTCAGGAAGGAGCGCGGCAGGCATTTTGATCCTTATCTGACGGATCTTTTTTTTATCGGATATTGACAGCTTTGTTGAAATCAATAAAAATTTTCCTGATTAGTGAAACAAGTTGTAATTCTTTAAAACCGGCATGGCCGGTCCATGATCATCGACCCGGTCACAACAAATGATGAAAGCCATCAGGTGCCGGTAATCAGCAAAAACAGGTGCCGGTAATCAGCAAAAATTGTAATTGTTTACTGGAATTGGAAGCTGATAACTGAGTGCTGAAGGCTGATGGCTTTCATCTAAAACATCCAGGGAAACTAGAGGCCGAGTTTATTCATAAAATCATCGTCTGCTTCCTCATCCGTACTGGTTTGGCTGTTTTTTTCCCTTTCCTGTTTTTCCCGGGCCTGGGTTAAGATCTCTTCAATATCTTCGTGCTTTTCTTTTTCAAAGGGGAAAAGGGGCTCAAATATGGTTTCTTCTATTCCGAGTTCCAGATAAAAAGGACGGTGGTTTTCTGTTTCAAAGGAAACCCTTCTGTACTGGGGATTATCAATCTGGGTGTCAATGGAAATATGAATATCCTTGTTGATTACCAGCATTTTAGGCTGATTCTGGTTGATGGAGACATGGAGTTCATGGCGCAGATCGGTCTGGAAATGGCCCATGGTCTGATTCATAAGCTCGCCTAATACATTTGCCACGTCATCTGAGGTATGCAGGATGGATAGTTCCTCTTCAGGCATTCCCATGTTGAGCATATAACTTCTGTAAATATCCAGGGCAGCTTCAGCAGAGAAATTCATGATCAGCAGCCCGGATACCCCGCCGTCAAATACAGTGAAACATCCAATATCAGGTTTTAGGCAGGTTCTGTTGATTTTTTGAACCAGGGGAGAAAATCTGATTTCCCTGGCTGATGCTTTGGTTAATATCCTTTGAACGGTTTTGCATAAAATCAAAAGGATTTCATTGGTTGAGTCTGTTTTTTCATTGGGCATATCTGCCTCCTTTCTACCTGGATATTTGTTCTATAACGGCCATGCCCTGACTGGCACAGCAAATCATGAAAGAATTTAAAAATTCACATGGTTTTTTTATAAACCCATATGACCGGACCATGATCATCGACCGGCCACAACGAAAAATGAAAGTCCTGCAATAACAGCTGTTTGGCCGGACTTTCATATGATCCCCAAAAGATCACCTTTGTTTTAAGGATTAAAAATCAGGATAAAATTTTATTTTTTTCATGCAATAATAGATATTACATTATATGCTGACAGCGGTTAAGTCAACATTAACCTTGCCGGTTAGCTGGATTTTGCAGCACAGGTTTATGAAAAATCAGGAAAAATTTGTAAACCTATCTGAATTGTGGGTATAATCTGATAATTTTTTACTTAAACTCGATGATCAAGCTTTTGTGTCAAGTCAAGTTTCTGTGTCTGGTTTCTGGTGAACAGGGTCAGGCTATTGTTGTTGGCGTTATCTACCACAACCGTTGTGAGCCTGTGACGGCAGAGATAATGCTTCTAACTCAAGCCTGACCCCTCGTAGGTAATTATGAATAAAACAGGTTTTAGAGTTGGGGTCCTGCCCATGGGTGAAATTGACCGCATAATTCCCAAGGCTGTAGCAGCACAAATAACCGGCGCTTTTGGAATTGAAGCCGAGGTTCTTCCTGTTGCGCCTTGTCCGGCTTATGCCTTTGATTCAAGACGGGTTCAGTACAATGCCGGCCTGATAATAAAAAAGCTTGAAAAAAAGCAGTTTTCAGGATTTACAAAGGTTGTGGCCCTGTTTGATGATGATCTTTTTATTCCGGTTTTCTCGTTTGTACTTGGAGAGGCAAGGATGGGAGGGCGCTGTGCCCTTGTCTCCATTTACAGGCTGAAGCAGGACCCGTTGCGTGCGGTAAAAGTGGCCATGCATGAATTCGGTCATTTAATGAACCTGGGACACTGCATGGAAAAAGACTGCGTTATGAATTTTTCAAAGGACATTGAGCATCTGGATAAAATTTCCACTGGCATGTGCAGATTTTGTGTTGAAAACATACAATACCAGTTTGAACGATATTAACCTTAACCCATCTAAACCATCAAAGTTTTTAACACATCTTCTTTTCCAATAATCCCGGCAATTTTATTGTTTTCAACAACGGGTATGGTATGAAAATGCTTTTTAACCATTAAAGCGGCAATATCTTTAAGGGGCGTGTCCGGCTTTACTGTAACAACGTCAGTTGCCATGGCCTGTTTTACTTTTACAGCAGATGTTTTCTGAAACTCCTTTTCAAATTTTTTTGAGGAGGACAAGGGGATAATCCCGTCAAGTATGGTCAGGATGGGAGGTATGGGCAGTTCCTTTTGCTGGAATATTAAATCGCTCTGACATAATATCCCCTTCAGGCTGCCGTTCTCATCAACAACAGGTATACCGTTAATATGGTTGTTGATCAGAATTTCAACGGCTGTGGTAATGTCCGTTTCAGG
The DNA here is from genome assembly GCA_034660495.1 of Thermodesulfobacteriota bacterium. Lineage (GTDB taxonomy): Bacteria > Desulfobacterota > Desulfobacteria > Desulfobacterales > Desulfobacteraceae > DATFJZ01. The sequence goes on from JAYEJJ010000269.1 coordinate 3,579, forward strand.
GGACAGGGTAATGACTTTTTTTTCCATAATATCAGCGGCTGTGATCATGGGTAACCTCCTTGTTTAAACGGTCTGAGTGCTGAAATAACTATACAGGGAATGGGGAGGAAACTCAAGGGATTTTCCTGTGTAACGCTCATGCTCCGGCAGGCCAACTCCTTTGATCATCAGGTTTTTTCGATCATCAGGTTTTTTGAATAGTGCTGTCCCCAAACAGCTTGATTTTTGGGTGTTGTCCCTTTGTTTCCGGGCAGCAGGGTTAAAATTTTTCAATCACAGCTGCAGCCGCCCGGCAGGCGCGTCTTGAGGCAAAGGGAATATCCCATCTGGTTTTATCCCGGACCCCCACAGGGTTGGATCCAGCTCTTATTTCCAGAAAATCAGTGTTATACAATGCCGCTACCTGGGCAGCAGCCGATCCTTCCATGGCTTCCATGCACGGACTGAATACAGCGTACAGGGCCTTGGCGCTTTTTTTTGTGGCCGTTATGACAGATACGGTTATAAACGGGCCCCGGGTTATGTTGCAGGCTGTATCAGAAAAATGATCCGTTAAAATGTCAAAGGCTTTTTCAACAAGATTTTCTTTAAAATAGAAGAAGCCGGTTCTGCTTGCCCGGTTTCCCGGTATGAGATCAAAGGGCAGGGGGGCGTGCTTAAAGGAAGAGAAAGGGGTTTCAACACCTGTGTGGATATATGTTTCACTTTCTGCAATGCCTATGTCTCCCAGACACAGTCCTGTTTCCTTGAAAATGCCGGCAGTTCCCGTCTGAAGGACAAGATTGAATTTATTGTGCTCAAGCTCCCCTGCAAGGGCCTGGGCGCAATTGATGCTTCCAGGCCCTGTGATGATGAGTTTAAAGGGCCTGCTGCCATATGTGCACAGATAAGTGGTTCTGCCCGCACTGGACCTTGCTTTTTTGATGACAGCAGCCCGGGTTAAAAGATCGGCTGCTTCGGTTTTTGTGGCAGACAGTATTAAAATCACAGGGCATTGCCTCAGATCATATTTTTTAACGCATTTAATGCCATAAGATAGCCGTGAGAGCCAAAACCGGTTATCTGGCCGGCAACGGCACTGGATACCATGGAGTGATGCCGGAAGGCTTCCCTTTTGTAGATATTGGACAAATGAACTTCAATAACAGGTATGGACAAAAGCAAGAGGGCATCTTTTATGGCAACACTGGTATGGGTATAGGCAGCAGGGTTGATGATGACAGCGCTGTAATTCTCCTGAAAAGCAGCCTGGATCTGCTCGACAATGGCCCCTTCGTAATTTGACTGAAACGTTTTGATGTTAAATCCCAGGGCATCAGCCTCGGTTTTCAGCCTGTTATTGATCTGGTCAAGGGTTTGTTTCCCATAGATTTCAGGTTCTCTTTTTCCCAGCATGTTCAGGTTCGGTCCATGGATGACCAGTATTGTTTTTTTATCTGTGCCTGTCATTTTTTTTTCCCCTGCTGATACGGGTTCTGAAATCTGAAATAGTGTTTTTATAATTGTCTGTACTGAATATTGCCGATCCTGCCACAAAAATGTCTGCGCCGGCTGCTGCGATTTTCCCTATGGTGTCACATCCTACACCGCCGTCAACCTGGATAAGTGTTTCAGCTGCTGTCTGCTGGATCATGGCTTTAAGGCGTTTAATTTTTTCAAGGCTTGAGTGGATGAACTTCTGTCCGCCGAATCCGGGATTGACGCTCATGATCAGGACAAAATCAAGTTCATCCAGAACCCATTCAATGGATGACAAAGGGGTTGCAGGGTTAAGGGCAACCCCTGCCTTTATATTGGAAGCTTTGATGAACTGCACGGTTCTGTGAAGGTGGGGGCAGGCTTCAGCATGAACCGAGATAAGGTCAGCTCCGGCTTTTATAAATTCCGGGATGAAAAGATCTGAATTTTCTATCATAAGATGGACATCCAGCGGAATTGACGTGGCTTTTTTGGCTGCGTTTACGATGACTGGTCCAAAGGAAATATTGGGCACAAAATGCCCGTCCATGACATCAACATGGATCCAGTCGGCACCGGCATCAGTGACTGCTTTCAGCTCATCACCCAGCTCGGTAAAATCTGATGAAAGAATGGATGGCGCTATGATTCCCATTGGTTTCTCCTGATTGGGTTATGGGTTGTCAATTTAATCGGAAAAGAGAGGCGTTTCCGGTTAAATATCAAAAATTCATGTTTTTTTTTCCAGTGATGCGGCAAAAAACCCGTCCATGCTCAGGGTGTCAGGGTAGGTTTTAAGGAATTTTTGTTCAGCATGTATAAGAAAAAAGTCCTTTCGTTTATCAAGAAAGGAAAAGATGACATCCTCATTTTCCCGGGGCTGGCAGGAGCAGACCGCATAGACCAGCCTGCCGCCGGGGCGGACAAGGTCTGCCGCTTTTAACATCATGCTTTTCTGCATCCTGGAAAGTCTTGTGATGTCCTTTTGGGTTCTTTTCCATTTTGCATCGGGATTTCGTCTTAACACCCCAAGACCGGAACAGGGCGCATCCAGCAGAACCCTGTCAAAATAATTCTGGTATCTGGGGTCATCAGACTGTAACATATCTTTTTGTTCCGGTTTGACAATGGAAACCCCGATTCTCAGCATTTCAGATGCCAGGGCCAAAAGCTTGTTTTTTTCGATATCCCAGGCATGAATATACCCTTTGTTTTCCATAGCCTGTCCTGCATGGCCTGTTTTTCCGCCAAGGCCGGCACAGGCATCAAGAATTGTTTCCCCGGGCCGGGGATCCAGAAGGGGGATGATCATCTGGGCACCTTCATCCTGTACCTGGAAAAATCCCTGTTTAAAAGTCTCCATGTCAGAAATGGGCAGGGCCGGCCGGGTAAAGGATATGCCTTGTTTAGAATATTCAGTAAAGCTTAAGTTTTCAACAAAAGGGTCAAGCTGTGAGGCCAGTGTCTGTCTGTCTGTTTTAAGGGTGTTGGCCCGGATGGTGATACCAGGTATCTCATTGACAGCATCGCATATCTTTAATGCGTTTTCAAAACCAAAGGCGCTGATCCAGTTTTTTGACAGCCACAAAGGCAAGGATTTTGATGCAGCCAGAAAAAGGGAGGGGTCTTTTTCCCGGTCCGGCAGGGGGACCTTTGAATAATTTTTTCCTGCATTTCTAAGCACAGCATTGACAAAGCCGGCAGCTGGTTTTCCTGCCATTTTTTGGGCCATGGAAACCGCTGTATTGACAGCGGCAGAAACAGGAATTCTATTCATATGAATAATCTGATAAAGGGCTGCCCGGATAATGTAGAGAACCACAGGCCGGATCTGATTCAGCCGCCTTGTGGAAAAATAGTGTATGATCCAGTCAAGCTGCCCCTGCCATCTCAGGGTTCCGAAAATAATCAGATTGGCCAGGGATCTGTCCCTTGGTGACAGATCGTCCAGGCGGCTGGAGAACTTTGCAAGGCTCTGGTCCAGAGTGGTCCTGCTGCTCTCATTGTCAAGGAGAACTTTTATGGCTGTGTATCTGGGATCGTTCAACGCTAAAACTGCCCAAGCCTTGTGCCGGGATCAAGTTTTTTCCCCCTGAGGAACTGATCTGCTTTAAGTCTTTTCCCGGATGACCCCTGGAGCTCTGAAATACCTATGGCTCCGTTTTTAACGGCAACATGTATCTGTCCATTTTCACAGGAAAATACAGTTCCAGGGGGCATATCTGTTTTTTTTGTACTTTTTCTGACACTGAATATCTTCAACCGTTTGTTGTCGAGAAAGGTAAATGCCCCGGGCCACGGATTCATTGCCCGGACAAGGGCATCAATTCTTTCAGGTTCAAGGGTCCAGTCAATTCTGCCGTCCTCTTTTTTCAGCAAAGGGGCGAAGCTGGCCAGATCATGGGGCTGGGGTACAGGCGTTATGCGCTGATCAGCAATGGCATCCAGGGTTTTGATGATCAGATCTGCCCCCATTTTTGCCAGTCTGTCATGAAGGCTTTCTGCTGTTTCTTCAGGGGAAACAGGGGTTCTGGTCGTCATCAGAATATCTCCGGTGTCAAGGCCCTGATCCATTACCATGGCAGTGACGCCTGTTTCCCTGTCCCTGTTGAGAATGGCTGCCTGGACAGGGGATGATCCCCGGTATCTGGGCAGCAGGGAGGCATGGATATTAATGGGGTAAATGGCTGGAATATCAAGAATGTCTTTTGAGAGTTTATGGCCGAAAGCCACAACAACAAATAGATCCGGTTGAATAGAGGTCAGTTTTTCAATGACCGTTTCTGTTTTCATTGATTCCGGCTGATAAACCTCAAGTCCCAGTGCCTGGGCAGCTGTTTTAACCGGAGGGGGCAGCGTTTTTTTACCCCTGCCCCTTGGCCGGTCCGGCTGGGTAATGACCAGAGGCAGTTCATGGGTCTGCTCAGCCAGGATATTAAGACAGGGTACGGCAAAATCTGGGGTGCCCATAAAAACAATGGAAAACTTTTTCTTCAATAACGGCCTACTTTTTTTTTTCTTTTAATTTTTTGGCGATCTTTTTTTTATACATTTTTTTTTTCAGAACACTTATCCTGTCAATAAAAAGTATTCCGTCAAGATGGTCTATTTCATGCTGCATGATCACCGCCTGAATGCCATGGGCCTCAAACTCAAGAGCGCTGCCGTCCAGATTCAGTCCCTTGACCGTTACATGCTCATACCGCTTAACATCTGAACTGTAATCAGGAACACTTAAGCAGGCTTCCTTTTCAGAAACAGTGCTGCCAAAAGCGGCTGTTATTTCAGGGTTGATAATGGGTTTGAAATCCGGCAGGTCTGATTGGCTCTGGCCGTTATCATCTTCCATGCCTGCATTTGGGTTATAGACAATGACTCTTATGTTTTCAGCCACCTGGGGGGCTGCCAGTCCTACGCCCGGGGCACTGAACATGGTTTCTCCCATATTGCTGACCAGGGTTTTTATCCTGTCATCTATATTTTCAACTGCCAGGGATTTTTCCATGAGAGACGGTTCAGGATATTTGATAATATCAAGTATTGCCATAGTTCTTTCTCTCTTTTAATTAAACGGTTCCAGGATTTTTCTGGCCCGGACAATGTCCTGTCTGATCTGTGCTGAAAGTTCCTCAATGCCTGAAAATTTTTTTTCACTTCTCAGACGTTTAATCATGTTGACCCTGATCCGTTGATTGTAGATATCTTCAGAGAAGTCCAGAATATGAACTTCTATGGTGAAAATATGGTCGTCAAAGGTGGGACTGTAGCCGATATTGGCCACCCCTTTGAATTTTTTAAAATCAGTTTCAACGGTGACAGCATATACCCCTGATTTAGGGCAGATCTCATCATGAAGCTTTATATTTGCCGTGGGAAAACCCAGCTGACTTCCGCCACGGTCTCTTCCTTTTACCACTTTTCCGCGTATCTGGTAATGACGGCCGAGGTATTTCGGGGTTTCATCAACTCTTCCCGCCATTACAAGGTCCCGGATTTTTGTGCTGCTGATCCTTTCTTTACCTGTTTCTGCATCATTGACCCAGTCCGGAACAAGGACGTCAAATCCTCTGGCCTTTCCTTCTTCCCTGAGCAGTTCAATATTGCCTTTTCTTTCTCTGCCAAACGAGTAATCCGGTCCCACCACAATGGCTGTCATGCCGATTTTGTTGATGAGAAAGTCCCTGATAAAATCCCGGGCACTTATGGCGGCAAACTCCTTTGTAAAAGGGATGCAGATAAGTTTATCAATGCCGGTATCTGCGATCAGTTCAAATTTCTGGTCTCTTCTTGTGATCAAAGGCGGACCGTTGTAGCCAAGGGCCCTGAGAGGATGGGGCTCAAAGGTGATCACCACAGATGTTCCGCCTGTTTCCTCTGCTTTTTTTATAATCTGACTGAAAAGCGCCTGGTGACCCCTGTGTACCCCGTCAAAATTGCCTATGGTAACAACGGCGTTTGTAAAGGGTTTTTTGATTTTTTCAATATTTTCTATTAATTCCATAATTTCCTTTGTTTTTTAAAAACAGTTATTCTAATTTCAGAACTCCTGACCTCAGCTAATTTTGAATGCATAATCATTTTCTATATATAAAGGGTGTTGAAATCGATCAGCCTTTTCTGAATAAAATCAGTCGGTTACCTCCATAATGATTGTTATGAGATAACTTCCTGAAATAACTAACAATACATGCCAAAATAGAGGGTCGATTTCAACACCCTTATATAGTATTTTTTTTTAAAAACAAAGACAATAAGCACAATATATGGTATTTGTCTGGTTTTTTTATGCATTTAAAATTACGATCCTAAATTTGAATATTTTCAGTTAAAACAATATATTAGGTT
>JAYEJJ010000270.1:0-9840 GCA_034660495.1 Thermodesulfobacteriota bacterium
AATGGGATTGGATGGTTTTTTTTGTCATATAACTCATTGTTTTTATATGCTTTATTAAGCAATTATCATATTTCCACCCCTACGGATAATATGCCTACGCTAACCGGGAAAATGGGAATGCGCCCTCGGTTGCTGCACCAGTAGGATTGGGGTTATTGGTGACGTAGTGGAGATTGTACATGGTCTGCATATTGACCCAGTTTCCGGAAATAAAAAAATAAATATTAGAATCTCCGTTTTCAGCCGCATCAAGACTGCCTTGAGTTACACCTTCATACCCTGAAAAATAAAACCCCGGTGCATTGAGCAGGCCGCCGAATCCATTATCAACAATTGTACCGTCGTAAAGCTCAATAAAATCATGGAGTGTGATATCCTGTCCCAGGGGCAGGCGATTTCCGTCCAGAAGAATATGTTCCTCCGCATCCAGGGTCATCCTCTGCAGACCGGTACCGTCGTCAGAGAGGTTACCTGTACTGTCAATCATGGTATGGGTATCATACAGATTGCTGGTATACCAGAGGTACTCTGGATCAGCAGCATCTCCGGTAAACGCCATGGTTTCACCGTCTACGTTTGCCAGGGTCACCCCGATATTTCCTTTCAACAGGTAGGTTTTTCTGCGCTCATAATGATTCTGATAAAAATAGTCCCAGCCAACTATTGTATCATAAATATATTGTTTGCCGCAGGCAGTCTGACCGTCATCTGCATCAAGGCAGTAGAGGTAATCAAACATTTCCCCGTAATCAACGGTATGTTCGTATACTCCGAAATCCATGCTGCCTGAATTGTCCATCAGGGTATAGCAGTTCTGCTTGGTACTGATCTTATAGATATCTGTATCTCTTGAAAGGGATTCATTAACGAAAAAGATTAAAACTGCAAACAGCAGTAAACAAGAAATTCTGAAAAAATTTATTTTATGCATTTTTCTCTCCTTTTAAATCAGTTGAAGCAAGCTTTTTCTGCTGTTTCATCTAGAACGCACCAGACTTGATGCCCACCTTTATTCCGCCTGTTTCAATTTCAACTTCCCGAATACTGTTGATTCTGAATTTGTAGCCGCTGAAGGAAGACACATCAAACCCCTTGGGGGGATTATCCGAATAGAGATATTTAACAAAATAGGCATAATCGTACTGACCATCCTGATCATCTGAAGAATCCAGCAGGTTCTGGCGGGGCCAGGATTCTGGTTTTGCTTCGTCAAAGTCATCCGGGAAAGTACCTGTTAGTGGCATATCAGTCCCGGGATCATAGTTCCCAGAATCTGGAAGAAGCTGTTGATCAAACAAAGAAGGGTTTTTCAGCTTATACCAGTCTGTACCTGAATGACCGACCTTGTAACCTTCATTGAGGTTGCCGTCTTCGGTATGGTAGAAATTTATCTGGTAAATCTGTTGATTTCTCAAAATATTGGACTCGGTGGTGCTTAGATTAATCGCACTGATTCCCATTATGGTCAAAACCACCAGTACAAGCATTGCAATGACCACAGCAGATCCGTTTTCGCGTAACAGGTGAGCATGAAAATGACACGTCTGCTCTCTCTTATTTTTTAAAATCACCATTCATAACTCCTGAAAACATCTTATATTTTACGACATCCACCTGTTCAACAGGTTTACGTTAGATATTTAATGGCATTTAGCACCCTTGTTTGCGAACCTGAGGCCGTTGTTTGCCAGCTGACAATAGTTCTGATCCTTTTGGCATCTTCAACGGGCTCATCCTCGGCAATATTCCATGATACGGTGTAGATACCCTGAATATTTTCGTAATGATCTGCTTCAGTTGTATCGGTTTTTTCATCGTCAAGCCCGGCCAGACCGTCTCCGTCTCCATCACCGTCCTCAAGGTAATTGTGGTCATAGGGCAGGGCCAACAAGGTTTCCAGACGGCTCTGGGCAAAAAAAACCGCTTCAGTAACAGTTCTTGAGGAAGTGTTTCCCATTGTGGCAATTATCTGCATCTTTGCAACACCAAGGATGCCGATAGCAAAAATTGCCATGGCAACAAGGATCTCCATTATGGTAAATCCGCATCTGCAGGATGTTAAACAGATAAATAGTGTTTTTTTCTGCTTTCTCAATATACAGCTCCTGTCAAATTCCTAAATTTCGGCATTTCACCATGGTTTCCAGTGTGCGGTATCCCTGACTGCCATTGGACATATTGCGTTCACTCTCATCCGGCCGGGCAATAATTTTTACATAAACCGCCCTGATTTTATTCATATCTGAATCTGACACACTGTTTCCCAGGGAAACCCCGTCTTTATCAAAATATTCAAAAATCGGGATATCCAACTCCTCATTGGCAATGTTTTCTGCCACAGGTTGTAAGCCTGAACCCAAATGAATTTCATCCATGGTATTACCGCTGTCAATGGAAGAATCATAAAGTTGAATTGCCAGGGAAGCCAGCTCCCCTTTTTCATCAACATTTCCATCGGAATCATTGTCCTTATCATCATTATCAGCGAGGTAGGTAAAAGAAAAAGGACCTGGCGTATATGCCGTAGAAGCATTCAGTCCACAACCGGCTTCAGTTACCATGGTGTTGAATTTACCATCTGAATCAAATCCGGCTTTTTTAATTTCCCTGGTAATTAAATTCAAAGCAGCCCTGGCATTCTGCTGTATTTCCAGAACCTGATCCTGCTTGACAGATTCGCTCGAACTTTGGGTAAGATTATTGATAATAAGGGTTACGATAATACCGGACATGGCAATAACTATGAGCAGCTCAATCATGGTGAACCCGTTTTCATTCAGGGGATACCATAATATTTTATCAAAGGCTTTGGTCTTTAGTTTTCCCATTGCGTCCCGTTCCACCTTTTCAGAATTATAATGCCGCTTGACAATGACCCTGTTCCGTATACACTTCCCTTTTTGTTGGACAGATAAACATACCCGGCATTACCGGTTCCCCTTGCATTAAAGACTGCCACATTAACTGGACTGCTGTAAGAAACAAAATCTGCAGCTGCTCCCGTGAAACTGCCGCCGGGAATTTCACTGGCTGCATTTCCTTTGCCAAAGTGAATCCCTGCCTTTGGTCCTGAAAATTCAACTATTTTTTCAATGGTATTTTCCATACCTGTTCCTGTAACCGTTGTCCAGTCATTATCATCGCCTTTATCAGAACAGATTACATAACGATCATTGGCAGGCTGAAAAACAATGGCTAAGTCTTTATTCTTTTTTATGGCAGTCATTCTTGTTTTCTGCATATCCCCCATAAGATCCCTGACCGCGCCTTTAAGTTTTATGTCTGACCGCATGGGAAGAAGATTTGGGATTGCAACAGCTGAAAGAACAGCAATGACTGCAATCACGATTATCATTTCAATGAGAGTAAACCCGGATACCGGCAGGTTTTTTTTTGGGATATCATAATTCAATGTCCTGGATTAATGTGTTTACTCTTTTCATGTTATTATGCAAAAATAATGCAAAAATAATTATTTTTTATTATATAAGGCCTATCCATCCATATAATAACATGAAAACAATAAACGTAAGAAAAAAATATTGAGAAAACACTTATTTTATCAATAATTGTCAAAAAAGCTGACAAATATTGATAAATATTAAAAATGAGCGCCAATGTTCTTTCTCAGATATCTTGATTTTTTAAATTCCAACAGATTGGCAGATCTTTTCCAATTATCGTCAGCCCTGAACCTGCAGGCTGTATACAATTAGAGTTACTGCAATACTGGTTGGTACTGTTAGTTAATAAACAATTAAAAACTGAATATGCAAACTGTATCAGATTGACAAAAGAAGAAAAAAGGCGTTGGGTGGCATTCGATACCTTACTGAAATAGCTGAGCACATTTTGAACGGTTTCAACACCCCTATAAAGTTATATATAAAACCCACATGTCTTGGCGGACACAACAAAGCATGAAAGCAATCCATCGCCGGTAACCAGCAGGAAAAAGTTTGTAATTGTTTACAGGAAGCTGATTACTGAAGGCTGAGGGCTTTCATATAAAATTATTACAAGTATTAAATCAGTTCCTTTTCTGCTCAAGCTGAACAATCTTGGGAGTAATAAAAATCAACAGCTCGTTTTTCTTTTGCTCTTCGCTGTTGGAGCCAAACAGAAAACCCAGTCCCGGGATGTTTGATAAAAAGGGGAACCCGCTGGTACTTTCACTGATTGTCGTTTTTACAATGCCGCCGATGACAATGGTGTTGCCGTCGTTGATCAACAGCTCGGTTTCAGCTTCATTGGTTGACAGGGACGGGATACCGTCTGTAACTGAATCAATATCATTTTTTGTAATCATGACACTCATGGCAATGCGTTTATCCGGAGTGACGTGGGGGGTGACCTCAAGGAGAAGGTCAATATTTTTGAACGACACAGATGATCCGCCGCTGTCATCCCGTTCAAGATAAGCATATTCAAGACCCTGCTTGATTTTTGCCTTTTTATTGTCCAGGGTCAACACCCGCGGAGATGAAATGATTTTAACATCTCCTTTGATCTCCGATGCGGTAAGGGTTGCGTTCAGGGAAAACGGGGTTCCTGTAATGCGGCTGAAGGTATATCCAATGCTTGAATCACTGGCCACGGCATGGTTCATGGACACATCAAATCCGTAAAGGCCGCCAAGGTCGCTGCGGTATACATCTTCACTGGACATTCCCCAGTTAATACCAATTTTTTTAGAAAAATTTCTGCTGACCTCCACCACTTTTGCGGAAATCATAATCTGGGGCGTTACCTTGTCCAGCCGGTAGATCAGCTCTTTGGCCTGATCAATTTTAGACCGGGTGTCCGTCATGATGATCATATTGGTTCTCGAATCCACACTTAAACTTCCCCTGTCCGCTGTGATCAGTTTTTCCAGATGCGGCCTGATATCGACTTCCGCCTTGGAGTAATTAATGGGAATATATTCGGTTTCCAGGGGCTCCAGGCTTTTCTGCTGTTCAGCCGCTCTTTTTTTGGACTCCAGGGCGGCCTGGCGCAGCTCTTCTTCCTGCTTCATGGTTTCAAGGGTTGCAATCCTGACAATATTCCCCTCCTGAACCTGGCCCAGGCGGTTCATCTTCAACACAAGATCAAGCACCTGATCCCAGGGTACCGGATGTTCCAGCGTCAGCGTAACGTTTCCTGTAACATCCCTGTCCACGGCAAAATTTCTGCCACTGACACTTTGAAGAATTCGAAATACATTTTTTATGTCTGTTTCAAAAAAATCAAGGCGTATCTTTTCTCCGGTATACCGCTTCTCTCGGCCTGATATATCCTTTAACCCCTCTTGTTTTTTGAAATCTTCCTCTTGTTCTTTGAAATCTTCCTCTCTTTCTTGAAATTCCTGTTGTTTTATACTGTTTCCGGTGGGCGGTTCAGCAGCACTTTGTTGAGCCCCTTTTTTGGCTGTCTCAAGAGCAGATGGTTCCAGGCTTGACATTTTTGCCGTCTCAAAAGAGGGCGGCTCCAGGGGCGACGGTTCAAAACTCAACAGAATTCTGTCCTCATCCTGGACGATCTGATAGGGAACCTGCTGCCGCAGGGTCACCTCTATGCGGGATGCTTTTTCTCCAGCATTTCTGTTCACCGGCAAAACCTGGGCCACAGCGGACTTGAAATACTTTGTCACCAAAGGTCTTTCCCGAAAATCCGGAATATCCGTATTTATCAGATCCAACTGAAGATCGTTGTTTTCTTGTCTTTTCAACTCATATTCAGCCGGCCTTGTGGTGGTAACAACAATTTCTGACCTGCCGTCATCCCTTACCGTAAAATCAATCCCTGACAGGAGGGCACTCTCGCCCTGCTCATCATCTGACAAAGAGGATGTCAAGGCAGACGGCGCCGTCCGGCCAGGGCTTTCCTCCCGGGCACGAGGGGGGTCTGCCTTATCTGTTTCAGCGGTCCGGTTTTGTTTTTTATCAAAAATAATCCTTAAAACATCATCTGTTTCCTGAACTTTATAATCCAGATTGTCCTTTAAAAGGATTTCCACAACAGCTGTTGTTTCTTCCTCATCCGCATAGGAAACGGCAATATCTGAAATACACTCAATTTCAGGCGGTTCTGTTTTTCCCAGATGTTCACCAAGGACGGTGTCCGGCAGGTAAACGGCAACGGCCAGGGGAAAGGACTGTTTTACAGAGGTATAGGTCAGTTTGCGGCTGCCCATGATATTCACTGCCACGGAATCGGCCGTCTCAACAGTTTTTATCTGGTTTACCACACGCTGATCGTCTTGTTTAACCGCTGATGCAGATTCCTGACCCTCTTGTTTTTTCTCCAGGGAAACGCATCCTGAAAAAAAGAATAAAATCAATATAAGGGATATCCCTTTACATGCCAGGTTGTACAATTTTAGTGGTGAACGCAACATATCAGCCCTCATTCTTTTTTATGCAATTTCATTTCCCTGGAACGTTCTTCAAAATTACCTTTGAAATTCTTCACACGCTCCTGAATTATAATCCTGTCCCTTTTAATGTCTGCTACTCTGCCGCTGTTTTTTCCGATATAGGTGCCAATTCTTACAATGTATCCCTTGCCGCCTAATTCTTCGACCATGGCCATGTTGCCGGATTCTGCACCCACAATGGCAACCAGTTTCATCTGACTGTAATCCAGCTTTTCCAGGGGGGTTAAAATTCTTTCAGGCGCCTTTTTCACATCCCCTTCTTTTGCCTTAGCTTCTGCCTGCTTTTCCGTTTTAATAAGCGGAGCAAAGGGGTCCACTCTTCCCTTGGACACATAGGCCGGTATTCCGGTTTTGGCTTTGATGCTTTTTCGGTCAGGAACATCCTTTACAGGCTTATCTGCATCTACAGGCTTATCTTCTACCTCAATCACGGGCTTATCTGCATCAATCACGGGCTTATCTGCATCCTTTACAGGTATATCAGCATGAATTTTTACATTTTTCTGCGGTGCTGTTTTTTCAGAAAGAACAGGTTTTCTGTTAAGGGTGTCTTTTAACGCCTTTGCCTGGTCAAGGGCAGCAGAAGGCTTTAATTCCATGGAAGAAGCCTTCTCTTCCCCTTTTTCTGGAATGGTGTCCACCGTTTTTTCTATAATTTCTTCAGGTTTAGCTGAATTCTTAGTATTGTCATCTGGCACATTTGCCGTTTTGTCGGGTTTTTCTGCCGCTTTTGTGACAACCGGCTCAACCCGCTCAGGGATTTTGGCAACCACCACTTCAGGTTCTGTTTTAACAGATTTTTCCTGTTTCTGTTCACATGCGGCAGATATCAGAAAAATCAGTCCCACTGCAAAAAGAATCCATATTTTTTTAGTAACCATCATCATTATTTTTTTCTTCTGCGCCTTTTATTGGATTTATCCTTGTTCTCTTCTTCTTTTTCCAGAAACATATAGGTAACGGCCGTACACGATGTAACAAGGTCATCCCCCCCCTTTAGCGGCGCCATACTGATATCTTTTATGTTTACCGTACGATAGAGCTTTGACACACGGTCAAAAAAATGACCCAGCTGATGATACCGGCCCTGCACCTTGATGGAAACGGGAATTTCCGCATAATACCCTTTGACCTGCTCGGGCTGGGGTTTGAACAAAAGAAAATCAAGACCGGCATTGTTGCCTGAATCTGAAACAGCTGTAAGAAGGGAGGGGATCTCTTTTTCTTCCGGAAGGGCATGCATGGCCCTGCGGAACTCGGCCTGAACCGCACTCATCTTTTTTTCCCATTCTGGAAGACTGGCCGCCTTTCTCTTAAAGGTGGCCAGGGTTGTTTTCGCCTTTGTATAGTCTTTTTTCAATTTTGTCAGTTGTTCATGCCTTGGCATATAAAAGAAGTACCACCATCCGCCAGCAATAAGAACAAAAGAAACCAGGCAGATAAGAATACGCTTGACCCTTGTAAGCTTTTCCATTTTTGCAAAAAAAGGAGCTGTTTTCTCACTTATCCTTTCTTTTATGCTTAATTTTTTCTCCTGGTTCATTTTTTCCCTTTCTGATCTGCCTTTGCTGCTGCAGGCTTCTTTTTACAGGCCAGCTCAAAGGCCTTTAAGTTAAACTCCCTGGCAAATGTTTTTAATTCAAGGGTTTTCAAATCAACATTGCTGAAAAGAAAGGAGCTTTCCAGACTTGTCATAAAATCAGCCACAATTTTGTTGTCATAGGCAAGGCCCTTGACTTCCACACGGGCTTCATAGATTTTAAGACTGGTCAGCCACATTTTGCCGGGAATAATCAGATCTGTCATCTCGTCAAGGAGGGTTACTGATTCCCGTCTTTTGGACTGCAGCGCACTTATTGTTTCAAGTTTTTTCTTGAGATTGTCAAGGTCTTTCTTTATTTTTGTAACCCGTTCAGCCTTGTCACGGTACCGGGCAATCTGAGTGTTTGCACTGGCAATATTCTGCCGGACCCTGTGAATTTTTTTATCCACATAAGAAGTATAATAGTACAGAACCGCACTGAACAGAAAGATCATCAGTATAAAAATTGAGACCTGCCTGCGAACATTCTCTTTTCTTCTAGCCGCCCTGAACGGTAACAGATTTATCCGTATCATTTATCATCCATTTGTCTTAATGCCAGTCCAATAGCTATGGGAGCCAGGGGGGCCAGATTTTTATCTGAGGTAAGGCCTTTATCCTCCACTTTCAACCCGTCAAAGGGATTGAAAATGGTCACATCAAGACCAGGTACCTCCGCTGAAAGGGTCTGAATAAAATTTTGTATTGAAGCCCCTCCTCCGCACAGCACTATTTTTTCAACATCTCCTTCATTGGATTTTGACTGAAATGTTTGAATAACACTAGAAATTTCAGAACACCAAGACTTGAATACTTCAAGACAAAGGCTGTCGAACTCAGGTTTTGACATAAGCCCGGTTTCCCTGTCCTTTAGAACGTTCTCTGCCTCTTTAACACTGCATTCCCTGGTTGAAACAATCTCATCAATGATCTGGGACACGCCAAGGGAGCTGTCCCGGGTTAACAGCGAAGATTTTCCCCTTAAAATATTGATGGACAACTTGGAAAACCCAATGTCAACCAGCATGGTAATCTTATTACTGCCCTCCTGATCCAGGGTGACAGCCTCATATATATTCTGAAGGGCAAAGGTATCCACATCTATCACACAGGGATTAAGGCCGGCAAGATTAACCAGATCGATATAATCGGCAACAATATCTTTTTTAACAGCCACGAGAAGCACATTCATATGCTCCGGAGAATCCTCGCTTTCCCCCAGAATCTGAAAATCAACATTAACATCTTCCAGGTCATAGGGGATGTACTGCTCCGCCTCAAACCATATGGAATTCTGAAGCTCTTTTTCAGAGGCCTGGGGAACAGATATGGTCTTGATCACAACGGAATCTCCGCCTGTGGATACAGCTATATTTTTTTTTCGGATTTTTTTGGACTTGAACATTGCGCGGATAACGTCGGAAAGGCCTTTGGCATCGTATATAGCTCCCTCCTGTATGGCACCCTCAGGCACTTTACTCGTTCCGAATTTTTTCAGTACGTATCCTTTAGCGCTCTTTTTAAGTTCTGCCACTTTTATCAGCGAGGTACCTATGTCAAGGCCGACAAGGTTCTTTTTCTTTTTAAAACCCATGTAATCTACTTTTTCTTTATTTTATATTTATATCTGAATTGAGGTCAGACACCAGAGCGAAAACTATTTTGCATTGCAAACCCGGTATTTTCCTACTATACTCAATCCGGTCAACCGGTCTGGGGCGTCCAAATGTGTCGTTTGTGCTTAGTTGTTTTTTGGGCCTCTTTAATTTGCTGTAAAGGTAGACAGAGCAAGCGTTTCAGCTAATTTTACCAGGCCCAAAAAGTGAACAAAAAAAGGGGC
>JAYEJJ010000271.1:0-9793 GCA_034660495.1 Thermodesulfobacteriota bacterium
AAGACCTATGCTGTTGCTCTCGATTAAGTGCTTTTCAAAAACGCATAGGCTGAAAAGCACATCATAATCCGTCAATTCATCCCCTGAGCTAAAGACTCAGGGGTTTTCTTGCCGGTTTTCTATAAAACCAAGGAGAAAATTTTTGACAATTTACTATGTAGACGGAAAATTTGTTTCTTCAGACAAGGCGGTTATACCTGTAGACGATCTTGCCGTTTTAAGGGGGTTTGGTGTTTGTGATCTCATGCGCACATACAACGGCAGACCTTGTTTTCTGGACGAGCATATAAACCGCCTGGAAAATTCAGCCAGGGAAATAGGACTTTTTCTGCCCTGGTCAGGCAGCGAAATAAAAAAAACAGCCCTTGAGACCCTTGAAAAAAACAGCCATATCCGTGAAGCCAATATAAGAATTGTTATCACCGGCGGATCAAGCCCGGATTTTTTAACCCCCCAGGGAAACTCAAGGCTTCTGGTGCTGATCTCCCCCATACCCGAACTTCCTGCAATATGGTATAAAAAAGGAATCAAGGTCATTACAATTTCTGCCCAGCGAAATATTCCCGATGCAAAGAGTATTTCATACATCCCGGCCACCATGGCCCTTAAAAAAGCCAGACAGGAAAATGCAGTAGAAGCCCTGTTTGTGGATAAGGATAATTTTGTTAAGGAAGGGACCACAAGCAATCTTTTTGCCTTTATAGAAAATCGTCTTGTGACCCCTGAAAAAAATGTTCTCAAAGGCATCACCCGCAATGCCATCCTTTCCATTTCAAAGGACCTGTTTAAAACAGAACTCAGGGATATCCATGTAACAGAGCTTTTAAAGGCAGAAGAATTCTTTATTACAGGGACAAACAAAGGCATTGTGCCGGTGGTGCAGGTGGACGACACCATTATCGGCAATGGGAAACCCGGCCGGCAAACCAGAAAGATCTCAGCCGCCCTTGACAATTATAATCGTCCCTGAGCCTGATTCACACACCAGGGGCTTGGGGAAACCTTTTTATTTCCCCAAGCCTTGTAAGGACAGCATCATATTTTGGGATAAGATGTTCCCATGCATATTTTCCCATAAAAGCGGCCATCTCGTCTTGAAGGGGCGTGTAACTCACATGGTCTGTCAGAAAAGCACTCAGCTTTGACACAAGATCTTCAAAATCCCTGTAGATAAACGCTTCTCTATAATTTTCAGGCATGATTTCAGGATATGAAAGCCGATCCGGTACCAGGGGGAAACATCCCATGCGCACCGCTTCCACCATTGAAATCCCGAAATTTTCCTGAATGGCAGTACTGACAGCAACAGACCCTTTTTTCAGCCAGTTCAGATACTCCTGTCTGGATTCAACATACCCGAACCTGACAATTTCCTGTTCAAAAAACGCTTCTGCCTTCCTGAAAAGGGCGGGGATATCAGGACCATGTTCACCCAGCACAGCCAGAGAAAAGGGAATATTTTTTTTCTTTATTTCCTTTAACGCCCTGAAAAACACCTCCGGCTGCTTGTCATACTCCCACCTGTGATTCCAGACAATCAAAGGGGGCGAGAGTTTTAATGCCGGGTTAAACCTGTTTTCTTCATCAAACCGGCATCCTGGATAGATCACCTCTGATTTTTCTGCAATTGCTCTGCTGACCCATGCCGGTCTGCTGTCCGGCCGGGTTTCGATAAAATGGTCAACTGCTTTGATAAACCCCTTTTGGTGGAATCTGGAGTTAAATATCACCATATCGGCACAAAGGGCCGTTGAGATATTGATCATGCCCAATTGCGTATCTGCTTTTTTCTGGTTTGATTTTTTCTGATCACACAGGGGATAGGTAAACTGGTTCTCATGGAAATAAACCATAACCGGCGGCGCTGCAGGGCCAGTCAGGGCAAGAAAATCACTTAAATTCATCATATCCGATGCAATGATGCCGTCATAATCCTGTAAATTCCTGCAGGTTTCATAAAAATACAGGGCCGCAGCCTGCATCCGCCATTTCCAGAACCTGGCCGGAAGTGTGACAAGGTCAATCCCATGAATGGAATGACTTTTTAATCCCAGTGCAAAGTCTTTATGGGACCCGCCAAAAAAGGGTTCAAGAAAAAGAAACTTCAATTATCTCCCTGTATCCTTATAAATCAATCAGGTTGGTGATCTTTGTTTGTACACCGCTAAAGCAGATCTGCTCAGGACTGGAAATACACCGCAGAAAGTTTAGACTCTGATTTATAGACCCGTATAAAAGCAAAGGCAAAGTTTTTTCCATCTGGTATGTATTTTTTATTCCGTGTTAAGGTTTATTGCTTTAATATAAAGAAATATTATGATAAATAATAAATTTTGATAAGAAGGGGGCAGCACCATGTCACAAGCCCTGGTTGCAGGCAGAAGCCATAATCTGTTAAAAACGAAACGGGACCGGTTGAGATCTAACCCTAAAACGGAGCAAAGGCCTGAATGGAAGACGTTAAGAAAAAAACACATTTTATAAAAACCATCATTGAAAACGACATAAAAACCGGGAAACACCAAACAATAATCACCCGGTTCCCCCCGGAACCTAACGGCTACCTTCATGTCGGGCATGCCAAATCAATATGCCTAAATTTCGGTTTGGCAGATGAGTTCCAGGGCAGGTGCAATTTAAGATTTGATGACACCAACCCGGCCAGGGAGGATCAGAAGTATATTGACTCCATTATTGATGATGTGCACTGGCTCGGGTTTGACTGGGGGGAAAAGGTCTTATACGCATCAGATTATTTTGAACGGCTGTATGAATTTGCAGTTGAACTGATAAAGAAGAACAAGGCCTATGTCTGCAGTCTTTCCGGAGACGAGATCCGTGACCAGAGAGGCACCCTGACAGATCCCGGCCAGGACAGCCCCTACCGCACCCGCAGTGTCGAAGAAAACCTTGAACTGTTCTCAAAAATGAGAACCGGTGAATTCAACGACGGCACCCATGTACTCAGGGCTAAAATTGACATGGCTTCTCCCAACATCAATATGCGCGACCCGGTACTTTACAGAATAAAGCGGATGAACCATCCCAGAACCCATGATCAATGGTGCATTTACCCCATGTACGATTTTACCCACTGCCTTTCAGATGCAATGGAGGGCATTACCCATTCCCTGTGTACACTGGAATTTGAGGATCACCGTCCCCTTTACGACTGGACACTGGATCAGGTGGATGCCCCCTGCCATCCCCGTCAGATCGAGTTTGCCCGAATGAACCTTAATTTTACCGTAATGAGCAAGCGTAAAATTCAAAAACTTGTGGGAAATCAATATATAGAATCCTGGGATGATCCGAGGCTTCCCACCATTGCCGGTCTCAGGCGGAGGGGATATACCCCGGAATCCATAAGAAAATTCTGCAGTATTATCGGGGTAAGCAAAAAGGAAAGCCGGATTGACATGGGCCTGCTGGAAAACTGCATCCGGGAGGATCTCAATGAAAAAGCAGACCGGGTAATGGCTGTGATAAACCCCCTTAAGGTGGTTATTGAAAACTGGCCTGAGAATGAAACCCAGGAGCTTGAGGCATGGAATCATCCGAAAAAAAAGGAAATGGGAAGCCGAAAAATTACTTTTTCAAAGGAAATCTTTATTGAAAAAGAAGATTTTATGGAAAATGCGCCAAAAAAATTTTTCCGCCTGGCCCCGGGCAGGGAAGTCAGACTGAGATATGCATATTTTATCACCTGCAATAAAGTCATCAAAGATGAAACAACAGGAGAAATCTTAGAACTCCACTGCAGCTATGACCCGGCCACCAAGGGCGGTGATGCACCTGACGGGAGAAAGGTAAAGGGAACGCTGCACTGGGTTTCTGCCTTAGACTGCCTGGATGCTGAGGTGCATCTCTATGACCGGCTGTTTTTAAATGAAAATCCAGAAGCCTTTGAAGACAGAGATTTTACAAAAAACATCAATCCCGACTCCCTTGTAAAACTAAAAAATGCAAAACTTGAGACAAGCCTTGCAGCGGCTGAACCAGGTAGGGTGTTTCAATTTGAAAGGCTTGGCTACTTCTGTCTGGATATAAAGCACAATTACAGCGAAAAACCAGTCTTCAACCGTACAGTAACGCTGAGGGACACCTGGGCAAAAATGAAAAACAAAGGATAACCCTTTAAGGAAAAAACCGGAAGTCATTTCCAATCTACTCGGTTTTTCCCTGACTGCTTGGCCTTGTACAGGAGGTTGTCCGCATCAATGAGAAGACTTTCCCTGGACGACGTTTCAGGATATGAGGAAACACCGCCGCTTATGGTGGTGACTATTTTATTTTCAGTAACGCATCGTTTAGAACATAAAAATCTGATATGCTCTGCAATTTTCACGGCAGAAATTAAATCCATCTCAGGGAAAATGACACAGAATTCCTCACCTCCGTAGCGGCAGGCAAAGCTTTTATCAACAGCAGCACCCTTTATAACAGAAGCAATCTCCCGCAGTATTGTGTCTCCCACATCATGACCGTAGTTATCATTTACCTTCTTGAAATTATCCAGATCTATCATAAAAAGAGATAAAGGTTTTCTGCAGCTTTTACATCTTTCAAGTCCTTTTTTCAAAGTTTCATCTAAAAAACGCCTGTTCATCAACCCGGTCAGCTTATCTTTATAGGCCAGGGACTCGAGCATTCTGTTTTTTTGAACCAGCTCTTCCTGAAGTTTTTTTATCTTGAAATGATTTATAATCCGCGCTTTCAACTCATCTCTGCCGAAGGGTTTGGTTATAATCTCATCTGCACCGTATTTAAAACACTTCACCAGTAAGGCCCTTTCCTTTTCATCTGCCACGGCAATCACAACGGAAGATCGGTCTTTGATTATTTTTCTGACATAATAGCATTTTTCATGCATTGCTGTTATCCTGGAAAGATCAAGAATAATGATGTTGGGCACAGCCACCTTGAGAAAAGTTTCCAATTCTGGCACATCCTCACACCGGTTTACATGAAAGCTCAATGATTTCAAAATTTTAATAACAATATTACCTAGGGGTTTATCCCGGGTTGCAACCAGTGCTGTTCCAGAGGGAATTGTTAAATTGGGAAAGGAAACCGATTCTATGACTGAAAAAAGATCGGCCTGGGAAATCGGCTTTTTTAAAAAATCAATGGCCCCGGATTTGAATCCCTGGCGGAACTGGGCATCATCTATATTTCCGCTGACCACAATAACAGGGGTGTTCTGAATGGACGGTTCCATGGATATTCTTCTGCACAGTTCAAATCCGTCCATAAGCGGCATCTCAACATCTGTTATTATCAGGTCAGGCAGAAATTCCATGGCAATTTCCAGCCCTTCAGCGCCGTTAGAAGCAGTTTTTACATTGAAATTAATCGAGACAAGCGCTTCTGAAATCACCCTCTGTACGGCCCTGCTGTCATCCACCACCAGTGCAAGGGGTTTTTTCCGGGTTAGATCCATCTTTGAATAATAGGCTTCTGACAGTGACCGGTAGAGATCCTCTTTTTTAAAAGGTTTGACAAGAAGGCCGTCAATATCATCAAATTTGAAATGTGTACTGAAAAAATCCTTTTGCAGGGTTGTTGCCAGAACAAAAACAGCAGATTTTAACTGGGGAATGGCTTTAATTTTTGAAACGATTTCATCTGATTCCTGCCCCTTGGGAAAACCGGGACAGACAATGATGTCAACATGATTTTCTTTGGCCAGCCTGGAGATTTCATCCGAAGATGATCCAAAAATTCTGACGTTAAACTCACTATCAAAAAGATAGGAAAGATACAGGCCTGCCACGGCCTTTGAATCCTCTATAACTGCAGTTTTTATCATATTAATACGCTTTTGTTTGAATAGCACCGCCCCCTGCGGTTACCTGTCAGGAACGAGAACGACAAAGGACTTTTTCCCTGCCTGGCTAAAAACCGGCGACCTGCGGCCACTGGTCCTCAAACAGCTTGATTGTTGCAACGCCTTGCAGGGAAAAAGTCTGATCTCCTTTGGTTCTCAATGCTCCTGACAGGCAACCGCTGGAGGCGGCGCTCGGTACTTTCATAAAAATTTGATAATCGAGTTGAACTACCTATTTTCTATACCAGACACCGTCTTTGTTTTTCAGATACTCTCCTGCCTGGGCCTTTTCAACGATCTGAAGTCCCCTCAGCATCTCAACCCGTTCAATGGTAACGCCCTGCTGCTGGGCTATGGCAGAATAGATCTTTTTCCGGTCCTGGTTTTCATTTTCCACAAGGGCTTTGTCCGGCTGTCTGTCAGTAACATATTCCAGGTAACCATGGGCATTTTCTCCAATAATCCCCTGCTTTTTCATCTCTACGATCCTGGGAAGCCTCTGCTTCATCCTTTCTTTGATCCCACCGGCAGCGGCGGCCTGTACGATCAGACAAGAAAACACAAAACACACCAGACAGACTGCAAATATTTTATTCCTGTTCATAATATTCTCCCTGATAGACCTTTATCTTAATTTATTACTGACAGACGTTTATCATAATTTTTTCCGGATACGCCTTTATCTTAATTTTTACTTGATCTGCTCTTCTGCTTTATCTATGTCATCAAAAAAACTGTCCAGAGCTCTGTCCACCTTTACATTCACATCAATGGTGATATGAATGGGTTTAACCTCAACCGGCGCCATCTGAACCTCATGGGAGGTACTGCAGCCTGCCAGGTATAAACCGCCCAGGAAAAACAGTATGATAATCCATAATATGCGCATATCACCACTCAGTTTAAATAAATTCAAACCACAGCAACCATTTAATGTACATTTATTTATACTCGATGATCAACCTTTTTATACCGGTAACCCGTTCTCAAAAACCTGATACAATACTTGATCATCGAGTTATACATTGACTTTTTTTAGAGCTGTACCAATATATGACAAGGATGTAAAGATATATTTACCCCGGCATTGCATAAAAGAAATTACACAAAAAAAACATCTCATTGATTTAGAGCAAAGAAACTTTTCTGCTGAAAATGTACTCTGTCAATCAGAACTTAAAAAAGGCAGACAAATTAAAAATAAATTTAAAATGTCTTTTTCCCTTTTACTTGATGATCAGTTTTCTGATGCTGATTTCTGGAGAACGGGGTCATGCCTGACCCCTCACAAGTATAAAAAGACTTGATCATCGAATTTTAAAACATACAAGGAGGGACTCAAATGAAATGTCCTGGACAAGATACCCAGTTTTGGAAACCCAATGCCATATATGAAGAAAAATGCCCGGAATGCGGCAGTATAATAGAATTTTTCAAGGATGACACATCCAGAAGATGCAGGGGCTGCGGGAAAAAAATCGTTAACCCCAAGATGGATTTCGGCTGCGCTGCTTACTGCCCCTATGCTGAAGAATGCATTGGCACCCTGCCTGAAGAATTTATCAAACAGCGGGAAGACCTGTTAAAGGACAGGGTTGCCGTTGAGGTGAAACGCTATTTTAAAACCGATTTTAAGCGCATCGGCCATGCCGTAAAAGTAGCCAGGCATGCGGAAGATTTAGGAAAAAAAGAACATGCAAATCTGTCTGTAATCCTTACTTCAGCGTATCTCCACGATATTGGACTTAAGAAAGCAGAGCAGAACAACCCGGCAACGGCCCAGAAGATGCGTGAACAGGAAGGAATCTCACCTGCAAGACAGATTCTTGAAACCCTTAATGCCAAAGAGGCCCTTATTGAAGAAGTCTGTGATATTGTGGGCCGCCATCACCATCCCGGACAAGATGAATCTCTCAATTTCAAAGTGGTTTATGATGCCGCCCAGATAGTCAACCTTGAAGAACAGATCAAGGCAGAAGAAATGACCACAGATCAGATCAAGCAAAAAATTGACCAGAAATTTCTGACTGAATCCGGCAGAAAAAAGGCAGAAGCCCTGTTTCTTTGAAAATAACGGTCAAGCCCTGTCAAAAAGCATAGTCAAAAAAAAGGAATTATAAAATGAAAGTAATGAGAAAAATAATAGAAATAGACAAAGAATTGTGTGACGGATGCGGTAACTGCGTACTGGCCTGTGATGAAAAAGCCATTCAGATCATCAACAACAAGGCAGAAGTGGTCAAGGACATGTATTGTGACGGCATTGGTGCATGTATTGGAGAGTGTCCACAGGGCGCATTGACACTGGTGGAGCGGGAAGCTGATGAATTTGATGAAACCGCTGTTGAAGCGCATCTGGCATCACTTAATGATCAGGCAGAAAAAAATAAATCCTGTGAAACCCTTGCCTGCGGCTGTCCGTCTGCATCCCTTTCAACCTTTGACACGGCCGGCCGTTCAACCCCGTGCCCTGCCGAAACCGAGAGCGGGAAGAGCTGTCTGGGCCACTGGCCTGTTCAGATCCGGCTGATTCCGCCCCATGCGCCTTTTCTTAAAAATGCAGATCTTGTTGTTGCAGCCGATTGTGTGCCGGTTGCCCTGCCCTCTTTCCACAGGGATTTTCTTTCCAAAAAGGCAGTCATGATCGGATGTCCCAAATTTGATGACACAAATGACTATCTGGAACGGTTTATCCAGATATTTAAAACATGCGGCATTAAAAGTGTGACCGTTCTCATCATGGAGGTTCCCTGCTGTTCCGGCCTGCCGGGACTTGTGAAAAAAGCCCTGGCTGAATCGGGAAAGGATATTCCTTTAAGAGAAATTGTTGTCAGTGCAAGGGGAGAGATTGTCTGATTCTGTCGAGAAGGGACGTCCTGGTTGATACCTTGATATACAGATCCCCGGCAGCAGCATCATTTGTCGAGTGTTCCCCCATGCCTGAAAGCCGGATCTGCTGTCCATGTCGGATACCTGATGGAATTTTAACCACAAGCTTCATTGATTTTTTCCGGTGATAATAGGCATAGGGACCGCCGTTTTCCGCCAATTCCGGAGATATCTGAATGGTGTCATAAATATCCTTACCCTGTGCCGGTGTTTCAATTGTTCCGGACCCCTGCTTCAGCAGGGTCCGGGATATTTTCCCGGGCAGTAAAAGCTGAGAAATAATCTTTCCGATGTTGATGGTTCCAAAAAAGAAAAACCCTTTAAAAAAAACCCCCGAATCCCGGTGTTCAAAAGATTTGCCTCTGACTGTCTGAACTTCCCTGAATATATCATCTAAATTTCTAAGCCCAAAGGTCTTTGCAAATTCGTTAAACACCGTCTGAATATCAGAATCCATAAAAATATCCTGATCTGAATAATTCTTCCGGAACTCGGAACGGGCGCTGTCTGATCCGTACTGGTTTCGAAAAAAATCATACTCCTCCCGTTTCCGGGAATCCGACAGCACGGCATAGGCTTCATTGATCTGTTTCATCTTATCAATGGCTTCAGCATTGTCCGTGTTTTTATCTGGATGATACTTTAATGCCAGACTGCGGTACGCAGATTTGATCTCAGACATGCCGGCATTCCGGGATATCCTCAGGACTCTGTAATAATCCTTTCCAGCCATATTCTCCTCAAATTCTCTGTTTTTCTTTCCCTGATATACTTTTTTGAACGGCCATGTCAACCATTATCACTCGATCATCAAGTTTTTCGAATAACACCGCCCCTTCCATAAAAACCTGAAAATTGAGTGTCAAAAGATCATTTCACATGTATTTCATTGGAAAATACGGTAAATTTTTTATTTGACATTGATTAAAATCTGCCTTTAAAGTTATTTATAATTTCAGAGCTCCTGACACCACAAACCTAATATATTGTTTTAACTGAAAATATTCAAATTTAGGATCGTAATTTTAAATGCATAAAAAAACCAGACAAATACCATATATTGTGCTTATTGTC
>JAYEJJ010000272.1:0-9633 GCA_034660495.1 Thermodesulfobacteriota bacterium
CGCGATTGACTCCTTACATTCAACCATACTTGCATTAACCTTGAATCTCGATAAATTCAACAATACTGAGAATAACTGAAACCTCGTTATTTCCAACAACATCTTTTGTTTGTTCGAGCCACATAACAGTATAATAGATGGAAAGTTTTCCACCTATTGCCCTTATAGTATGGAATATTTTCCATCTATTGCTATATTAAAAGCAAAAAATGGAAAAAATCCCATTGACTTTTCCATCTATTAAAGGATAGAGTTAATAGCATGGAAAATTTAAAAAAATTCAGCCCAAATCCAAAACTCCGGCTTATGGATCAGGTGCGTCAGGTAATGCGGTATCACCACTATGCTTATCGCACCGAACAAACCTATTGCGACTGGATTATACGGTATATCAGATACCATAAAGCCAAAACCCATCCCCGCAATATGGGGAAAAAAGAAATTGAAGCCTTTCTCTCCCATCTGGCTGTTCAGCAGAAGGTCGCTGCGTCCACCCAGCGTCAGGCCCTTAATGCAATTGTTTTCCTGTACAAAAAAGTCCTTGACATCCCTGTTGATGAAAACCTCGAACCTGCCCGTGCCAAAAGGCACCCCAGGCCTCCGGTTGTTATGACTCAAACCGAAGTTGTCCGTGTCCTGGATAAGATGCAGGGCCTTCATCTCCTTGCAGCAGGGACCCGAGAACCGGAAAAACAAGACGTCATCATGTGCTTGAATTCGGGCTTCAGAAGGCCGTGAAGGCAGCTGTTAAAAAAGCCGGAATTATAAAACCTGTTGGCTGCCATACGTTTCGACACTGTTTTGCCACTCACCTCCTTGAAAACGGAAAACGGGGTTAACATCCGGGTCATTCAGGAGTTGATGGGCCATGCCGATGTCAAGACCACCGAAATATACACCCACGTCATGCAAAAGGACATTTGTGTTGTTCAAAGTCCTCTGGACAGAATTGAGTAATTTATAAACAACCCAGATAAGCGCTATCAAATGGTATTTCAATTGTCAACAAGAAAAACATTATAATGACACAAGATAAAACAGCAGAAAACAGATCAGTTTTGAAAAAAGTAGGCATGGCATCCTTTATCATGATGGCCTCTGTCTTTTCAAGCCGGGTCATCGGACTGGCCAGGGAAGCGGCCATTGCCTTAGATAAACTACAGAATAAAAAGCGGAAGGTTTCAAAATGAATGATTCCAAATTATCCTATTTTGAGAAAGAAGATATTTTGCATCTATCGATATCTGATGAGAAAGAATTTGACAGTGTTGAAATTATAGTGCAGTTCATTTGACTTCATACCAGTTTCTATTATAATATAACCCATCTTTACCAGTTGTGAATATTGTCAATAAAAACAGCAGATTAAAAATTGTCCCAATTTGTTCAAATATTTAATAATAACAGTTGGTTATACAAGTTATGTCTAAGTAACTTAGACGTAACGCCAATTTTTGCTTTATTTATCAGCGGGTTACGCTAACAATTGTCAGTCTAATAAAAAATGAGTATAACATGCTGAATTTATTGCCATTGTTTTGCAAGTGGTAAAGATGGGATATAAGGTAAAAAAAGTACGAAGTCATATGAAACGCACTATAGTCCTGATATCACAGCCGAAGTAAATGAAAGCGGTGAACTTATCGGTATTGAGATACTTGGAGCAAGAGCATTTTTAAGAGACTCAATTTTAGAGTCTGTCCAAGCAAAATTGCTGCAGTTATCAAAGAAAATAGCATAACCATTAGGATTGTGTCGACCTCTCCCCATCGATAAATAACAGATCATGACCAGAATATGTAGAGGGCGGTGGTATTTAAAAAACTTTGTGTTTCTTCTTTATCCCCCTGAACTGATCATAGGTTAAGCCCAGAGCGTCTGCGGCTTTTTTCTGATTGTAGTGGCAGGCCCTCAGGGCAGAAGACAGCCGATACCTTTCCAGAGCTGCAATGGCGGCTTTCAACGGCTTTTCTGTCAGATCTGCCACAGGCAGGTCTGGCAGCGGGTCCGATGAATTTTGAAAATCTGCTGATATGTCATGAGACGGTGACAGATCATTGCCTGGTTCATGGGGCACAGGCAGAGCGCCAAAGGGAGAGGAAAACGGATCAAAAGATATCTCTTTGATTTCCCGGGTCATACTTTTGTATACCGCCCGTTCTATTACATTTTTCAACTCCCTGACATTACCGGGCCAGGAATGGGCTTCCAGGGCGTTAACCGCTGAAGGCCCAAGTTCTGGCATCTCATCCCAGCCCAGTTCAAAGGCCATGCGGTTGGCAAAATGACTGGCCAGAAGCAGAATATCTCCTTTCCTGAACCGCAGCGGGGGCACATAAATTACCTCAAAGGAAAGGCGGTCCAGCAGATCCTGCTTGAATCTGCCCATGCTGGCCATGCGGGAAAGATCCACATTGGCGGCAGCCACCATGCGCACATCAACGTGGATGGGCTGTGATGCCCCGACCCGCTCAAAACTGCCGTACTCCACCACCCTAAGAATTTTTTCCTGGACCTCAACAGGAATATTGCCAATTTCATCCAGAAACAAAGTTCCATTGGATGCCAGTTCAAACCTGCCGGCCTGCCGCCTGTCAGCACCGGTAAATGCCCCTTTTTCATAGCCAAAAAGCTCTGATCCGATCAGAGAAGAGGTAAGGGCTGCGCAGTTCAGCGTCACCAGGGGATTCTGCCACCTTTTGGACATAAAATGAATCCGGGCTGCGGCCAGTTCCTTGCCCGTTCCCCTTTCTCCCAAAACAAGGACAGGTCTGTCAATGGGGGCAACCCTGGAGATCTGCGCCTGAAAATCCAGAAAGGCTTCAGACTGACCAATCCCTTCTGAAAACGAAACATTCTCCGTTGATACAGTTCTCGCATTTAAATACACCATTTTTCCGCCACAGGATCTGTTCATAGATTACTAAGTTTTTATGGAAGAACCGAGCGCCGCCGCCAGCGGTTGCTCTGTCAGGAACATTGAGAACAAAAGGAGATTAGACTTTTTCGTTTCTGACAGAGCAACCGCTGGCGGCGGTGCTGTTCAAAAAACTTGATGACCGAGTGTCAGGGTTATAGATAAAAAAAACTGAAAACCTGCATAAAAAACCATATTATGGTTTATAATACCACGATGGGTTCTATGGGTCAACCCATATAACTACTTGAAACAAAAGGGTATTTGATTTTAATCTTCATTGGCATAATTTCTGCAGTCTCAAATATCACAAAATACAGCCACCAGGGTAACATCCGGATATATCTAACCCGGTTATCCAGAGCCCTGAAATAAAAATTTGATTTTAAATCAAACCATTGCAAAAAGGAGAAGACAAATGGGAATTTTTACAAGATTCAGAGATATTATAACCTCAAATATCAATGCCATGCTGGACAGGGCAGAAGACCCGGAAAAACTTATCAAACTTATGATTCGTGAAATGGAAGACACTTTGATCGAACTGAAATCTTCCTGCGCCAATGCCATTGCCAGCCAGAAAAAAATTGAACGTCAGCTGGCTCAGACCCGGGAAAGACAAGATTTCTGGTCCCGCAAAGCCAATCTGGCCGTTGACAAAGGCAGAGATGACCTGGCGCGCCAGGCATTGATGGAAAAAAGAAAATTTACCACACAGAAACAGGCCCTGGAATCCGAGCTGGATGACATCACCACCATTGTTGACCAGTACAGGGACGACATCCAGGCCCTGGAAAACAAGCTGCAGTCTGCCCGGGAAAAACAGCGCCTGCTGGTCCATCGGCATATGAGGGCCGAAAAAAAGAAAAAAGCCCAGGAAGAGATCCGGCGGGTGGACTCTGCAGAGGTGGTCCAGCGCTTTGATGAGCTTGAATCCCATATTGAAAGAATGGAGGCCGAAGCAGACCTTGTCAATTACGGCAGGGCCGCCTCTCTGGAAGAAGCATTTGAAGAACTGGCTGCAGATGATGACATTGAAAAGGAGCTTAATGCGTTAAAATCCTTTCAAACCAATAAAAATAGTGATAAAAATGGTGCGTAACCCAGGAACAATGAAGGAGAATTGATATGCACGGCCTGATGAACGGCGCACTCATCATCGCATTCTTTACAGGAGGAGCCATTCTGGTCCTCACCGCCCTTGGTCTGATTATTATTACTGTCATCCGGGCAGTTAAAAATGAAGGACTTTCTAAAAAAGAAAGAACAGCCAGAGCAGAGGAAACCAGAATGATAGAGGATATATTCAAAAAACTGTCTAAAATGGAAGACCGGGTTGAAACCCTGGAAACCATTTTGATGGACCGTCAGCAGACGCACAGTCACGGCCGAGAATAGACTTACACGAGACGGTCTGTTCATACTGATAGATCCAGGGAGTGAAGATGAGACATTTTCAAAAAAACGGAAGACACAGAAAATTCCACAGAGGAAGGGGCAGTTACAGAGGATATGGAATATCATCAGGTGCACCCGCCTCTGTGACAAACATATACAGATCCAGACAGGGAATAGTTTTCGGGGTCTGCAGAGGGCTGGCCGATCATTTCAATATCTCAGTTTTCTGGCTGCGGACCATTGTTGTCTGTCTTTTTTTCTTTACCGGTTTCTGGCCGGTGGGGGTATTGTACCTGGCAGCCGCCATGCTGTTGAAACCTGATCCGGCGACTCCTCTGGAATCCCGGACAGACCATGAATCCTTTGAAGATTTTACGGCATCCAGAGCATCAACCATAGAAAAAATTAAAAGTAAACTCGAAAATATCGACCGCAGGATTCAGAAAATGGAAGACACGGTTACATCAAGAGATTTTGAATTTTAACCCGGCATGAAGGTAAGGTCAAAAGGTGGCCGCAACAATAATCAAGGCCTGTGACATCATGCAAAAAAAGAGGAGATTATAACCATGACCACATTGAAATTTAAAAATAATGACGAAATGCCCATTCTGGGACTGGGCACCTGGAAATCCAAACCCGGCGAAGTTTATGATGCCGTTCACAACGCTGTGAAAACAGGGTTTCGCCATATTGACTGCGCTGCTATTTACGGAAACGAAAAAGAGATCGGTGCGGCGTTTAAAGATATGTTTGCCTCCGGTGACATAAAACGGGAAGACCTGTGGATCACATCCAAGCTCTGGAACAATGCCCACAAAAAAGAGGATGTTGCACAGGCCCTGCAAAAAATCCTTGACGATCTCTGCCTGACCTACCTGGACATTTACCTGGTTCACTGGCCCGTTGCCCTCAAACCTGATGTTGTTTTCCCGAGAAGCGGAAATGATTTTATAAGCCTTGAAGATCTACCCGTAGAAACCACCTGGGAAGGCATGGAGGCATGTGTTGAAAAGGAGTTGACCTTGCACATCGGAGTTTCCAATTTCAGCATAAAAAAACTGGACACCCTTTTACAAACATCCAGGATTCAGCCGGAAATGAACCAGATTGAACTCCACCCCTTTCTTCAGCAGAAAGACATGCTTGCCTTCTGCGAAAAAAACAATATACTGCTCACCGCCTATTCGCCCCTGGGGTCAGGGGACCGGCCCAAAGCGTTAAAACAGAAAAACGAACCCTCTCTTCTGGAAAATCAAGTCATAAAGGACATTGCCGCTGCCAACCAGTGCACCCCTGGACAGGTACTGATCAGATGGTCCATTGAACGGGGCACCGCTGTCATCCCCAAATCCGTTAATGCCGGCCGCATTGCAGAAAACTTTAAAGCACTGGATATGTCCCTGTCACAGGCAGACATGGATAAAATTTCAGAGCTGGACATGCATTCAAGATATGTAACGGGGGACTTCTGGACCATGAGCGGGTCATCCTATACCTTTGAAAACCTCTGGGATGAAGCCTGATTGTCTTAAAACATATGCGCCTGGACACCTCAGCCGTGTTCCAGGCGCACGCTGTTAACAGCTGCACCAGTTCCTTTTTTCCTTCTTCAATATCCAGCCTCTTTCTGGTGACAAAAAGCAAAGTAATATTTTTTGAACCCATTCATGCGCATTTTTTTCATTCCACACTGAATCCGGCCATGGCAATGGCGGTTTTTACCTGGCCAAGCCGGTTTGAATCCTCAAGATTGAAGCTCACGGTTCCATTATCTAGGCTTACAGATACCTCAGAGGTGCCCTTAACCGACTCAACCGCCTTTGTAACCGAACTGGAGCAGTGCATGCAGTTCATTCCAGAAACATTTAACAAATTGTCCTTTTCCATGACCTGATCTTTTTTTTTCAGAAGCGGAATCAGCTTCTGATCCGTATAATACCATGCCAGCATGGCCGTGAGCATTACACTGCCTGAAATCTTAAGCCAGCCGGGAAGCATATCATGCTGATGGGAAATAATAACAGGCGTTTTTCCATAAAACCCGGTGATAAGGTTCAGCAGATAGCCCATGATAACACTGCCTCCGGCAATCAGCCCCAGATAAATCAGTGTGGATTTTCTGCCCACCACCTTTATAACGGCGCTAATCCCCATGGCATTGGTGGCAGGACCTGCAAGCAGAAAAACCAGGGCAGCTCCGGGGCTCATCCCTTTCATGATAAGAGAGGCCGCTATGGGGGTTGATGAGGAGGCACAGACATACATGGGAACCGCCACCAGAAGCATTAAAAGCATGGACAGAAAGTCACTGCTCAGGTAGCGTTCAAAAAAATTATCTGGAAGCAGAGCTGAGATAATCCCTGCCAGAATAATCCCCAGCACAAGGGAATTGGCCAGGGAACCAAGCAGGGAATACTCAATATAGGCGGGGCTGTGTTTCAGCTTTTCAATCATGGACGCTTCTCTGCTCTCAACATCCATGGGAAACCAAACCGGGCTCTGGTCTTTTCCAAAAATATTGACAAAGATTCCAGCCGCAAGGGCTGTCAGAAAAGAGGAAACAATCCTGAAAACACCAAAAAACCAGCCAATCAGAGAATATGTTATCAGAAAGCTGTCTGCTCCGACCTGGGGCGTGGACACTATAAACGAAATGGTCGCCCCCCTTGAGGCGCCGCTGTTCTTAAGGGATGTGGCAACGGGAACCACTCCGCAGGAACAAAGGGGCAGGGGAATGCCGAAAAGAGAGGATTTAAAAACAGACCCAAAACTGTCCTTTCCCAGGTGATTTCTTACCAGAGACTCGGGAAAAAGAATGTGCAGAGCAGCTGCCACCAGAAACCCAAAGATAAGGTAAACCGCCACCTCATTATAAAAAACAAAAATCTCCTTAAAAATCTGCCATATAAAATTCATATCCCTTCCTTTTTCAAGGCAGGTCCAAAAAAAAATTTCCAGTCAGCCTGCAAAGAATCATATATAGATCATACCAGCTGATATAGATCATACCACTGGACTATAATTGAATCAAGATCCTCCCTGGGGTCTCAATGCTCCTGACAGAGCAACCGCTGAGGGCTCTGAGTTGGTTCTTCCATAGAAAAAACTTGATGATCAAGTATCAGTTATCTTGACACCGACTGCATCGTATTATATCACAGTCCTTATATTATCTGCATTAGATTTCAAAGATCACCCCTGATACTTCATCATCGGTTTTAATGCAGTAAGGAAACAAGGGATATGGTAACCATTTTTATCAACCAACAATTGACAAGTGAACAGTAAAAAATGGGAATCCTGGCAAAAAGCGGTTTTATGAGAAAACAGGCGGCGCTGATCGGAGGCGACCTGATCCTGTCCATAGTGGTGATCAATATGATCAGGATCAGTGGTGATCAAATGTCTGCAGGCGGACCTGGATCCCTGGCAGGAAGCCTGATGATTATATCATCCTTGTTATTTTCCTCCTATTTTTGTGAAATCTATTCCGGCGTGGCGCTGAAAAATGACTTCAGCCTTCTCAGTACCTTTACAGCACTCTCCCTGTCCTTATTATTCACCCTGATCCTTAAAACTGTTTTTGGATATTCATGGCTTGCTTTCCCCGCTGTAGTTCTGTTTTTCATTTTACAATCTGCATGGCAGAAGATTTATGCCCGCATTATTTTAGCCCCGATTTTCTTAAAAAAAGTGATCGTTGTCGGTACCGGAAAAAAAGCGTTAAAAGTTGAAAAAATGATCGAGAATACACCTGAAAAATTTGATCTGTCAGGATTCGTATCCACAGAAGCAGATCCAGTAGATGTTGATCCGGTAAAAATAGTCAGAAAAATTGATGCTATTGATGAAATCTGTAAATCGCTGAATATACATGCCGTTATCCTGGCTTTAACTGAGAGGCGCGGGAATCTGAAAGTTGACAGGCTGATATCGTGTAAACTCATGGGAGTCAGGATATTTGATTATCCCAGTTTTTATGAATCAATAACCGGCAAACTCCCGGTGGAAAGTTTAAATCCGAGCTGGCTTGTGGAAAGCAGCGGCTTTCTCATCACACCATTTATAAAATTCATGAAAAGAACGCTGGACATTCTGTTTTCAGGTTCACTGCTCCTTTTAACGCTGCCGTTGTTCCCTGTTATTGTTTTTCTGGTAAAATATCAATCGACCGGGCCTCTTTTTTATACCCAGAAGCGTGTCGGAGAGGGGGGTAAAAATTTTACTATTTTTAAATTCAGAAGTATGAAAGTGGGGGCCGAACAGCAGACCGGCGTAACATGGGCAGCGGAACAGGATCCAAGAATATCAAAATTCGGGGCTTTTCTAAGAAAAACAAAAATCGACGAATTGCCCCAGCTGATTAATGTTTTAACAGGAAAAATGAGTTTTATAGGACCAAGGCCGGAACGTCCTGAGTTTGTAGAAAAAATCTGCATGGCAACACCCTATTATATGGAAAGACATGGTGTCAAACCGGGGATTACAGGCTGGGCCCAGGTGATGTATCCCTATGGCGCTTCTATTGGCGATTCGGTAAAAAAATTAAGGTATGACCTGTATTATATCAATAATCTGTCTCTTTTCCTTGAATTGTTAATTGTGTTTGAAACCATTAAAGTAATACTATTTCGAAAGGGGAGTAGATAGGATGCAAAAAAACCGGGGACAGGTGGATTTAAGCCAGAGACTGTTTATAGAGCTTGGAACCTCCCTTTATCTTGAATCAGAAAACAAAAAAGAATCTGCATCCGGTAAATTGATCGGCATGAAAGTTGGCGAATATCTTATTGTTGAAGTCTCAGGCTCTGAATCCGGAGACCGGATTTTTAAAAACCAGGGCAGTGTAAAAATAAAATATCTGAACATTGAAGATATCTTTTTTTTTAAAAGCAAAGTGCTTCTGAAGCTGGATTTCCCTGATGAATTGATTTTTTTTGAATATCCTGACAGTGTTAAAAGCTGCAATATCAGAAAGCATACCCGGGTTGACTGCTTTATCAATGCAGAAATGGTATCTGAAGAACTCAATGTTCCAGGTGTCATCACCAATATCAGCCCCAGAGGATGCCGATTTGATATTATTGATAAGAAAATATCAAAGGACCTGTATAATTATAATGTTGCCATCAGTATTATTTATGGAAAAGGGGAGACGCTCCTGCTGAACGGAAATGTAAGAAGTGTTCATGTCAACAACCCCTCGGCTAAAGACCGAGGGGCTTGCAAGGTAACTTGTAAGCCCGGTTGATTAGCCTAAGTCTTAACTGACTACGTTACATTGGAATATATAGTCATCCCAAGGTACTCCACAC
>JAYEJJ010000273.1:0-9452 GCA_034660495.1 Thermodesulfobacteriota bacterium
ACAAAGGAGTTGTTTTCCTGTGAAATCGAGCTGCTGAAAGGTCAGGTTGAAAGAAATAACAAAAGGCGCATCTACCGCAGACAAAGAAGATCCAGACTTAGATACCGTAAATCCAGGTTTGAGAAACAAAATAAGCCGGAAGGGTGGTTGGCTCCCAGTATTCAGCATAAACTTGATACCCATATAAATAATAATATTAACATAATTATTGGGCATCCTTCATAATGCTTCAAAAGTAATGCTTCAAAAGTAGTTTACATTTTTTGTGTTTGATTTTTATATTTTTCGTGCCTTTTGTGTGTTTCGTGGTTAAAAAAAATAAAAAGTGTAAAGTACTTATGAAGGATGCCAATTATTGTGAGTATACAAATATCAAACCCGGAATAAAAAGAGGACTTAAAACATGGCAACTGAAAAAGGGGTTGTTACAGGAGCTACACCGCACAAGGTATGGATAAAAACTTTGAGAGCGTCAGCATGTGAAGCCTGTGAGGCAAAGGATTCATGTGAAGAAAAAAGAAACATAAAAGAAATGACAGTTCAGGTTGACAACACCTTAAATGCATCCGTGGGTGACCACGTTGTCCTTGGGATCAAAACAGCCCCGTTGCTTAAACTGACCTTTATGCTGTACATTTTTCCCATTACCCTTTTAACGGCAGGGGCTGCAGCCGGCCATATTTTCGGGCCGACCCTGGGGCTTGATGCGTCTTTGACATCTCTTGGGGCGGGCGTGGCAGGATTTGGTGCCGCTTTTATCCTGGTCCGCATTGCCAACAACCGCCTGGCCGGAAAAAAAGAATTTACTCCCTATCTTGTCAGAATCCTGTACAGATAGCCTGCCCGATTTCAGACCATTATCATAAAAATTTAATATTTTTACTTGACCCTTAAGCTGATTTGAGATATGGAGTATCAGGTTAATTGATTTCGAGATGTCGCTAGGCCATGAATATCAGTGTATTGCTGATACTCATGCAGCGGCTGCAGTCGGCATTAATGATTTAACAAAGAGGGCTCTTGTCTTATGACCTCAAAGAAAAAACTAAAAACCTCAATAATTTTTACCATCGTACTCCTTGTTGCAGGCATTGTTTGCTATGCTGCTTTTCCGCCGCCCAGTCCTGATGAACCTGTGCGGCTGATGTTTCCCAATGCAGCAGGAAAAGTTCTGCTGGGACATGCAACCCATGTCCATGAGTATGATCTGTATTGTCTGGACTGTCATCATAATCTTGAGGATGACGAAATTTACAACTGCAGTGAATGCCATGGGTTTGAAGGGGATGAATACATGCCTTCCAGAACGGACGCATTTCATGCCAATTGTAAAGGGTGTCATGAAGATTATGGATCAGGCCCGGTGGACTGTAATTCCTGTCATGCGCTTTAAATCTGAAAAAAGAACAACGCTTTTTTCCATGTGTTTATCCGCATGATTCACAATTTACACAACAAAGGTTCGCTATGATTAAAAGACCATTTTTTCAACTAACCAGCCCAAAGCTCAGGTACGATCTGATTGAATCAGATCTTAAGGAACCGGAAAAAATCCCCAAACCGCCAAGAATGATTATTCTGCTGGATGAACAACTGGACAGCACTAGAAAAATACGCATTGAAGAAGGCGACACCGTGAAAACAGGAGAAAGGCTCTTCCTCTACAGGAACAGTACAGAGTACACAACATCTCCCTGCACCGGCACCATAACGTCGATTGCTTCATTTACAGGCGATTTTGGGGAAGTATCCACTTATTTTGTCATTGAAAGAAAAAACAGCAATGAACAATTAAATGAATTTGAGGCCTTTGCCGACAAACCAGAACTTGAGTCTGCAGATAGATTTCTCAGATCTCTTCCCGGCAAACCACCCTTTCAAACCTTTACCTCTGAAGCCAACAGGATTCATACCCTTGTGATCACAGGGGCGGATATGGATCTGCGCTCCACTACCTGCCAATACCATGTGGTAACCGCCTTTGATGAAATCAAAGCGGGAATCCAGATTCTGGAAAAAATCACCGGCATTACCCAGGTGTTCATTACCATACCCGAAGCGCTCAGACAGAATAACGGATTTGAAAAGACCCAGATGATACGGACGACACCCTTTTATCCAGATGCTCTTCCGGAAATAATCATGAAGGACCACTTAAATACCATTGTGCCAGCCGGAAGCACCTGTGAAAATGCCGGGGTATGCTTTATTTCACCGGAAGCGGTTATATCCCTGGCACGGGCGTACAGGGAAAAAACCCATGTCTATGAAAAAATAGTGACTATTACGGGTAAAAACAAAACGTCGCACAGGGTAAAAGCGACCATCGGCACCCCGATACACAGAATCTTTTCCCACCTGGATCTCAAGACCAATGAAAAGGACAGAATAATTGTGGGCGGACCCATGAAGGGATTCAGCACTTACACCCTTTACCATCCAGTCACCCCTGATATGGACAACATTATTATTCAGGACAGAGCAGACATTGAATACGTATCCGACTATCCCTGCATCAACTGCGGGAAATGCATCAGCATCTGTCCTGCCAACGTCCCTGTCAACCTGCTTGTCAGAAACCTTGAAGCGGACAGATATGAGGATGCTGCAGACTTTTTTGACCTTAATTCCTGCATTGAATGCGGTTTGTGCAGTTATGTATGCACCGCAAGAATCCCTCTGTTCCAGTATATAAGACTTGGTAAACACCAGCTTCAGCTGTTGGAAGCTGAACAGAAAATGGAGGCTGCCAATGCATAAACAGAACAAGTACACCGTATCCCACGCTCCGTTCTGGCATGATGGAGACACCATTTCAACAATGAATCTAAACATCATGGCAGCAGCCCTTCCAGCTGCCCTTTTTGGAATTCTTCAGTTTGGCATGCCTGCCCTGGGCGTTATGACCCTTGCCGTTTCAACGGCCATGCTGTGGGAACTTTTGTTTAATTTTATATCAAAACGGGATATTACAATTACCGATTATGATGCCGCCATGACAGGAATGGTGTTTGCGATGATGCTGCCGCCGACCACCCCCTGGTGGGTGGTTCTGACCGGAACCTTTCTGGCAATTGTCATCGGCAAACAGATCTACGGCGGGATCGGGGCAACCCCGTTCAACCCTGCCATTGTGGCCATTGCCATCCTGATGGTATCATGGAAAGGCTTTTTTGATTTTGATGCCGCGGTCCTCACCTATGATTTTGACTTTACCCCCCTTGCCCCTCTGGCTGCACTGAAACACCAGGGCACAGCAGCGGTTGACCTTTTTTCTCTGTCAGATCTGATCATGGGAAATCAGATTGGAAGCACAGGCGGTGTTTTTGGTGCAGGAATTATAGCTGGCGGTATCTACCTGATCCTCAGAGGATATATCCGATGGGAAATTACACTTTCCTACATAGCAGGTATTTTTATCACAGCCATTATTTTCCAGGCTGCCAATCCTGACCTCTATGCCGGTCCCCTGTTTCATCTGTTTACCGGATATACCCTGCTCGGCGCTTTTTTCCTTGCCACCATGAATGCCGCATCCCCTGTCAATTTTATTCCCATGCTGATTTACGGGGCCGCAGGAGGGTTTATGACAATTCTTATAAGAAACATTGGGGTTTACCCGGATGGTACGGTTTTTGCCATTCTAATTATAAATCTCATTAACCCGCTCATTGACAAAATCAGACCTAAAGCTCTGGGAAGGGGTGTGAACAATGCGTGAAATGATAAGTATGGTTGTTGTTTTGACAGTACTCAGTGCTGTCTCAGGAGGACTGCTGGCCGCAATAAAGACCGGGACAAATGAAAGAATCGAAAATCAGGTCCTTAAATTCCAGAAGGCACCTGCCATTAAGCTTATTTTAAGCGATGTGGACAACGATCCCCTTCACGACCGGTTTAAACTCACGGATCAGGAACAGGAGATTATTTTTTTTACAGGCAAAAAAGACAATAAGCCGGTTTCTGTGGCCTTTGAAGGTAAAGGCAAGGGATATGGCGGTGATATCGGCGTGATGGTAGCGATAAATCTGAAATCCGATGACATTGCCGGGGTCAGTGTTACCACCCACTCAGAAACCCCCGGGGTGGGATCAAGGGCCAAGGATAACCCTGACTTTGTTTCGCAGTTTGCAGGGCTTTCCTTAAATGATGCAACTTTTGCCGTAAAGGACAGCGGCGGCGACATCAACGCCATGTCCGGTGCAACCATAACCTCAAAAGGCGTGTGCATTGCGGTAAAACAGGCACAGGATATCTACCAGCGGCTTAAACCGGAAATCCTGAAACAGATCAAACAACTGGCCAATTAGGAGAAAAAGATATGGCACAATCCATGGCAAAAGAGTTTACCAAGGGGCTCTGGGCTGAAATACCACTTTTCAGGCTGGTACTGGGACTTTGCCCGGCCCTTGCTGTAACCAAAAGTGTTGAAAATGGTATTGGTATGGGGATTGCGACCACCTTTGTTCTGGTCTGCTCCAACCTGCTGGTATCCCTTTTAAGAAATGTTATTCCTTCAAAAGTTAGAATTGCCTGCTACATTGTCATCATTGCCACATTTGTTACTGTGGTGGAACTTTTAATGCAGGCCTTTGCATATCCTTTATTCCTGAAACTCGGTATTTTCATCCCTTTGATTGTTGTAAACTGCATTGTTCTTGGACGGGCTGAAGCCTTTGCCGGAAAAAATCCACCCCTTCTTGCAGTGGCTGACGGTCTTGGCATGGGTATTGGCTTTACACTGGCTCTGACAGCGCTCAGTGCGGTAAGAGAATGTCTGGGCGCCGGGACTATTTTGGGAGCTCAGGTGCTCGGCCAGAGTTATCAGCCGTTTACCTTTATAATTGAGGCGCCGGGCGCTTTTGTGGGCCTGGGACTGATGCTCTGTTTGATGAATTTAATCGGAAAGAAATAATAAGGAGATAACAATAAATGGCTGATTATATTGTACTTGCCATAAGCTGTATCTTTGTAAACAATATTCTTCTGGCCCAGTTCCTTGGCAACTGTCCCTTTATGGGTACATCCAAAAAAATGGAAACTGCCCTCGGCATGGGCATGGCAGTTATTTTTGTATTGGTTATGGCCGGAATGATAACCTGGGTAACGGATACCTATCTGCTGAAGCCACTAGATATTGAATTTTTAAGGACACTGTCCTTTATTTTGGTTATTGCATCTCTGGTACAATTTGTGGAAATGTTTCTGAAAAAATGCATCCCTGCCCTTTATGAAGGCCTTGGCATTTTTCTACCGCTTATAACAACCAATTGCGCGGTCATGGGTGTCTGTTTAATCAATATCAATGAAGAGTACAGCTTTTTCCAGGCATTGGTGGCATCTCTGTGCTATGCTGCCGGCTTTGCCCTTGCCCTTGTCCTGTTTGCCGGGTTAAGGGAAAGAATTGGAATTGCACGGGTGCCACGGCCGCTTCAGGATACATCCATAGGCCTTGTTACCGCAGGAATGATAGCACTTTCGTTTTTTGCCTTTAAAGGCATGGTATAAACCGGCATGGCCGGCCCATGGTCAGCGAACCGGCCACAACGAAGTATGAAACGCCGCCAGCGGCAATGCCTTGACGTGCGTTTCCTGTAAAATAAAGGCAATGTATAAAAAATAGAGGAGATGTTATGGCCGAAACACTTATTTTCATGCTGGGTCTTGGCGGCCTGTGCGGCCTTGTGCTGAGCTTTGCTTCAAAAATTTTTTACGTATATGAAGATCCACGAATTGCAATGGTTGAAGAAAATCTGGCAGGTGCAAACTGCGGCGGATGTGGTTACACAGGATGCTCAGCAGCAGCCGAGGCTGTTGTGTCCGGCAAAGCCCCCCCCAGTGTCTGCGTGATTTCAGGGCCGGAAGCCATTGAGCGGGTAGCTGCTGTCATGGGGGTAGATCCGGGAACAGCTGAATCCAGACAGGCATATAATATGTGCAACGGCGGATTCAGAGCAGCGGACAAATATCATTATATGGGGATAACCTCATGTAAAGCCATGGCCGTTGTGTTCGGGGGCAAAAGAGAATGTCACATCGGATGCATAGGGCTTGGCGACTGCGTTAAAGCGTGCCAATTCGGTGCTGTTTATATGGGAAAGGACGGACATCCCGTTGTTAATGATCACAAATGCGTTGGCTGCGGGGCATGTCAGAATGCCTGTCCAAAAAAAATCATTGAAGTAAAAAGCCTTAGCGAAAAACTGCTTAAATTTAATCAGAAGCACGATCCGCTGGCCCCCTGCTCTCAGACCTGCCCGGCTGAAATCAATATCCCCAAATATATCAGCCATATTAAAAACAGGGAATACCTGGCTGCTGTTCAGACCATTCGACTGAGAAACCCCCTTTTACTGTCCTGCGGCAGAGTCTGCCCCCATCCCTGTGAATCAGAATGCAGACGGGGCATAGAAGACGAACCTGTCTCCATTAATCAGCTCAAACGCTTTGCAGCAGATTATGAAATGAACTCAGGCAGCAGAATTCCGATAAAATGCGCGCCGGACACAGGCAAACGCGTGGCTGTTGTCGGCGGCGGCCCTTCTGGGTTGAGCTGTGCCTATTTTCTGCGGCGGATCGGCCACGAGGTGGCCATATTTGAATCCATGCCCAAACTCGGGGGAATGCTCAGATACGGTATCCCTGAATACAGGCTCCCCAAAAAGGTGCTGGACTGGGAGATAGAAGGAATCCTGAATTTAGGCATTAAAAGCTACAACC
Source organism: Thermodesulfobacteriota bacterium (assembly GCA_034660495.1). Lineage (GTDB taxonomy): Bacteria > Desulfobacterota > Desulfobacteria > Desulfobacterales > Desulfobacteraceae > DATFJZ01. Next base: position 6,721 of record JAYEJJ010000273.1, read on the forward strand.
ATGTTAAATTCGGGGTAGACTTTGGTCTGGGATCCCTTATGGCAGGCGGATACAATGCCGTCTTTCTGGGTGTCGGAGCCTGGAAGGATTATGAACTGGGCATAACTGGAGAACTCCTTAAGGGCTGTTTTACAGGAATCAATTTCCTCTCCAGAACAGGCAGTGGAGAAAAACTTGAACTGGGAAGCAAAGCCGCCGTTATCGGCGGCGGGAACACGGCTGTGGACTGCGCAAGAACACTGCTCAGGGTGGGGCTTGAAAAAGTATACATTGTCTACCGCCGGACAAGAAATGAAATGCCGGCCAATGAAGTTGAAATCGTCGCCTCAGAGCATGAGGGAATTGAATTTGTCTTCCTTGCCGCTCCTGTCAGGGTTGTTGCCGGATGTGACGGTCAAGTGACCCACCTGGAATACCTGAAAATGCAGCTCGGGGAACCAGACAGCAGTGGCAGACGGCGGCCTGAACCCATAGAAGGATCTGAAACCTTTCTGGAAGTGGGTACGGTCATCACTGCCATTGGCCAGTCACCGGATTCAACCTTCAAGAACGATCCCCATCCCCGGATCAATGATCTGGAGCTGACCCGATGGAATACCATAGAAAACGACCCGCAGACATTGCAGACAACCATTCCCTATGTGTTCACTGCCGGTGATGCAGCAACCGGTCCATCTCTTGTGGTAGACGCCATTGGCGGGGGAAGACGGGCTGCACGCTCCATAGATCAATTTCTCAAAGGAGAGCCGGTGGTTCCGCCTGTGGACTCTCTGCAGGACAGAAGAATCAAGGAATCCATATTTAAAACAGTTCCAGGCATCACCCCCATAAAAAGGGCTGAAATGCCTGAACTCCCTGTAAACGAAAGAGTGAATTCCTATGTGGAAGTCGATCTTGTACTTTCCGAAAAAGATGCACTCCAGGAAGCCAATCGCTGTCTCAACTGTTGCAGGCTGTGTTATAATCCTGATGTTGAAACAGCTGAAATCTAATCTTTTCCTAATGAGGAGGTGGAATTATTCCATTGCTAAAAAATCTGGAAACGCTTGATATCTTTCAGGACTTAACCGATGATGAACTGGCAGAGATACAGAAATTATGCAGGGAAGAAGAGTATCAGAGAAATGACAAACTCTTTACCGAAGGAGATCCAGCAGATGATCTCTGGATCATCATAGAAGGCAAGGTTGATCTTCGTTTTGAAATGCCCAACGCCAGAACGGTTACCGAGGAATCAACAGTGTCATCCCACGACCATGTTATTCCTGAAGCCCAGGTGTTTGGATGGTCCAGTTTTATACCGCCCTATAAAATGAGATTGTCGGCATTCTGCGTAACCCGTAAATGCAAGGCATTGAAAATCGACAGAGAGTCATTGTCAAGACTGATGGAAAGAAACACCTCCATCGGATTTAAGATAATGAAGTATACCGTTAAGGTTGTGGGCTTTAGATTCAAACAGTTCCAGGATGAGGTGGTCAAGTTCATGTGCATGAACTTGATGAATTCCTGGTAAAAAAAATCAAACCCAGCAGCTTTTAATACCCTGACTGGAACCCCGGCTTTCCATGGTGTTCTGGATCATGGTAAAGGTTTTGTTTCTGTTCAGCGACCATGCCGGTGCAACCAGCTCCTCGGGATGGGGATCACCGGTTATGCGCTGAATGACCATATTCTCAGGCAGAAGTTCTATAAAATCACACACAGTTTCCACATAGGACTTCTGATCCATACATTGATACGCTCCTTTTTTCCACATGGCTTCCAGAACGGTTCCTTTGACCACGTAAAGAAGATGAATCTTAACCCCGTTAATGCCGAGACGGCCGATCTGCCTGGCCGTTTCAAGCATCATCTCCCTTGTTTCACCGGGAAGCCCCAGTATCACGTGGGCGCAAATATTAATACCCCTGTGGCGGGTCATATGAACCGCATTTTCAAACGCAGAAAAATCATGGCCGCGGTTGATACGCTTTAAAGTGGCATTGTGCACGGACTGGAGACCGTACTCCATCCACACAAGATGAGTTTCAGTATAGGTCGCAATCAGATCCAGCTTTTCTTCATCTACACAGTCGGGCCGGGTGCCGATGGCAAGCCCAACCACATCCTGTGGTTCTACGGCCATATCAATCATCTCTTTGATATGGCCGCAGGTGGTATAAGTGTTGGTGTAGGACTGGAAATAAACCAGGAATTTCCTGGCCTTATACCTGATAATCATGGCCTTTCTGCCCTGCTCAATCTGCTGGGGGATGGTCAGCCCTTTTTTAAACAGTCCGGACCCGGAGCCGAGGCTGTTGCAGTAAACACACCCTCCCCGGGAAAGGGTTCCGTCCCTGTTGGGGCATCCAAGACCTGCATCCACTGTTATTTTCTGAACCCTTTCGCCAAATATAGATCTTAAATAGGAATTATAATCAAAGTATCTTCTTTCTGCCATTTTTCACCTTATTATACCATCGCTGGGCATCCTTCATAAGTACTTTACACTTTTTATTTTTTTTAACCATGAAACACACGAAAGGCACGAAAAATATAAAAATCAAACACAAAAAGTGTAAACTACTTTTGAAGCATTATGAAGGATGCCCTTCGCTGTACAGTTTTTTTATAAAAAACCGGCAAGAAAACCCCTGAGTCTTTAGCTCAGGGGATGAATTGACGGATTATGATGTGCTTTTCAGCCTATGCGTTTTTGAAAAGCACTTAATCGAGAGCAACAGCATAGG
>JAYEJJ010000274.1:0-32442 GCA_034660495.1 Thermodesulfobacteriota bacterium
AAGACCTATGCTGTTGCTCTCGATTAAGTGCTTTTCAAAAACGCATAGGCTGAAAAGCACATCATAATCCGTCAATTCATCCCCTGAGCTAAAGACTCAGGGGTTTTCTTGCCGGTTTTTTATAAAGCCCTGGTACACTTTGCAGCCGCCCTGGCCGGATTAAAACGGCATACCGATATTGCAGCGAGGTTTGCAGGCGATGAGTTTGTAGTTTTACTGCCCTCCACCGGTTCAGACAATGGTGAAACATTTATAACACGGCTGACGGATTTTCTTGACACAACGCCGGCTACAAACGACCAGTCCGATTTTTTTGTCAAATTCAGCTTTGGTATTGCCTCGGCCCTGGAAAAAGAAGTCACGTCTCCGTCTGATCTTCTTAAACTGGCAGACAATCGCCTTTACCGCAACAAAAAAAATAAGTCCTGATTTTCTGCAAAGAGGAAAAAAGGACTTATTCGTTTGTTTAACGCTCTGTAAAAGTATAAGTTATCCCTGTAAAAGGGGTACACTTGATTTATTCCGTAACAACCAGTTCTATCATAGACATGGATGCTGCATCTCCTGTCCGGGGCCCCAGTTTGATGATCCGCGTATATCCGCCCTGCCTGCCGCCGAATTTATCTGCTGCACTGGTAAAGAGCTCGTGAACCACATTCTTTTCCCTGATAATCGACATGGCCTGCCGTCTTGCATGAAGATCGCCTCTTTTTGCCAGTGTAATCATTTTATCGGCCAGTTTTCTCAGCTCCCTGGCTTTTGCGTCTGTGGTTTTTATTCTCTCATGCTTGAACAGGGAAGTCACCATGTTCCTGAACATGGCCTTTCTATGACTTGATGTACGATTGAGTTTTACTCCTGATTTTCTGTGTCTCATGGGAAAATTTACTCTCCTTCATTATTGGATTCTTCTTCCGGTGGTTCGAATCCATCAAGATTCATTCCAAGGGTAAGATCCATTGAACTTAAGACTTCCTTGATTTCATTTAAGGATTTTCTTCCAAAATTCTTTGTTTTGAGCATTTCATTGTCTGTTTTCTGAACCAGCTGGTAGAGTTTAAGGATCTGGGCATTTTTAAGGCAGTTGGCGCTTCTTACAGACAGCTCCAGCTCATCAACACTCCTGTACAGATTATCATTAAACGCCTTTTCTGTATTGCCTTCATCTCTCTCATCAATTTCAGGTTCAATCTCTTCATCAAAATTGATAAAGGGAGTCATCTGCTCTTTTAGAATCTTTGCCGCAAAGGAAATGGAATCCTCAGGCGTTACCCCGCCGTCAGTCCAGATTTCCATGGTGAGTTTATCATAATCTGTTTTCTGGCCTACCCTGGACGTGCCGACCACATACTTGACCCGTTTTACCGGTGAAAACACACTGTCAATAGGAATGGTACCTGCCGGAGCGTCCGGGTCCTTATTGGCTGCCGCCAGGGAAAACCCCTTGCCTGTTTTTACCAGCATGGTCATGTTCAATTTTCCGTTTTTTGAAATCTCTGCCAGGTGCTGCTCAGGATTGAGGATTTCAACTTTATTGTCCGAACTGACAATATCCGCTGCAGTCACCTTTTTTTCACCTTCCACATTTAAAGTAAGCTGCTTTTCTTCAGGGTCATCTACTTTAAGTTTAACCTCTTTCAGATTCATTATTATCTCGGAAACATCTTCGCGGATGTCTGAAATCGCACTGTATTCATGAAGGGCATCTTCAAACCGCACTGAAACTATTGCAGCACCGTAAAGGGACGAGAGAATAATACGTCTGAGGGAATTTCCTATGGTTATCCCGAACCCTCTTTCCAGGGGCTCACAGACAAATTTTCCATAGGTTGAGGATGTTGTAACAGCAACTTTTTCCGGACTGATCATCTCTCGCCAGTTCATGTATACAAGTTCATCTGATGACATTGTTTATCTCCTGATCTAATCTTATGGACAAACTGCAACTCATCTATTTTGAATAGAGCTCTACAATCAGCTGTTCCTGTATGGGAAGGGTGATATCCTCACGTCCTGGAATACCTTTTACAATACCTTTATATGCATCTCTCTCAAGTTCAAGCCACTGGGGTATTCCGCGTCTGACAACAGTGTCCAGAGACTCGTTTATCACTTTTACATTCCTGCTTTTTTCCTTTAACTCAATGACATCACCATTATCGATCATATATGACGGAATATTCACTTTTTTGCCATTTACAGTAAAATGATTGTGTTTTACAAAATGACGTCCCTGGGTAATTGAACTGGTAAATCCCAGCTTAAAAACAACATTGTCCAGCCGGCGCTCAAGAAAACTCAGCAGATTGGTGCCTGTTATTCCCTTTTTCTGATCTGCTTTTTTGAATATAATTCTAAACTGTTTCTCAGATAAACCGTAAATTCTTCTGACCTTCTGTTTTTCCCTGAGCTGTATGCCGTAATCGGAAAGCTTGGATCTTCTCTGTCCATGCTGTCCCGGGGGGTATCCCCTTCTGTCAAAACTGCACTTGTCAGAGAAGCACCGGTCTCCCTTTAGAAATAGCTTCATATTTTCACGTCTGCACTGCCGGCAGACAGACCCTCTATAACGTGACAACGTTCTCCTCCTTTATTCAATTTGATCAGCCTTTTGCAGCTGAATGAATGTGTCTGGCTAAAGATTAAACTCTTCTTTTCTTGGGTGGACGGCAACCGTTATGAGGAACCGGGGTTACATCCTTTATCATTGAAATATTGAACCCCTGGGCATGTAAAGCCCTTAATGCGGACTCTCTTCCCGCTCCTGGACCTTTAACAAAGACACTGACTGTTTTCATCCCATGCTCCATTGCCTTGCTGCCTGCATCTTCCGCAGCAAGTTTGGATGCAAAGGGCGTACTTTTCCGGGACCCCTTGAACCCCTGAATACCAGAACTGGACCAGGCTATTGTATTTCCGACTTCATCGGTTATGGTCACAATGGTATTATTAAAGGTTGACTGAATATGAACGACGCCCGTTGATATATTCTTTTTGACTCTTTTTTTGGTTACTGCCTTTTTGCTCTTTTTCGCCATGATTCCTTATTTCTCCTGATTATCCATTCACTTCCCTGTTATATAAGACCTATTTTTTCTTTTTAACAGCAGCTCTTTTCGGACCTTTGCGGGTTCTTGCATTGGTACTGGTCCTCTGACCATGGCACGGAAGGGATTTTCTATGGCGAAGTCCTCGGTAACACCCCAGGTCCATCAGCCTTTTTATATTCATGGAAACCTCGGTGCGAAGTTCTCCTTCTACCTTGTAATCCTGGTCAAGGGATTTTCTTATCTCATTGATCTGTTCATCGGAAAGCTCATCTGCCTTCAGGGTTTTATCAATTCCCACCTTGGACAGTATTTCCATAGAACGGCTTCTTCCAATCCCGTAAATATAGGTTAGAGCAATCTCTATATGCTTATTTCTTGGTAAATCTACGCCTGCGATTCTTGCCACGCTATTGTCCCCCTATCCCTGCCTTTGATTGTGACGTTTATTGATACAAATAACCCTGATGACACCATTTCTCCTGATAATTTTACAATCCTTGCAAATTTTTTTTACAGATGCTCTGACTTTCATCCTTTATACTCCTGATTGCAAACTGACTTGAGCAAAGAAACAATTAAATTTTCTCAGTAAATTTTTTCAGCTTAAAGCCAGTTGTTTTTTTATTTATACCGATAAGTAATGCGGCCCCTTGACAAATCATAGGGGGACAATTCAACTGTAACCTTATCGCCAGGTAATATTTTTATAAAATGCATTCTCATTTTACCTGAAATATGCGCAATAAACTGGTGCTTGTTTTCCAGCTCCACCTTGAACATGGCATTGGGCAATGTCTCAAGCACCGTCCCTTCAACCTTTATGGGTTCTTCCTTTGCCATAATATTTCTATATCTCCCCTGTCTTTATAATTCCTTGGCAAGAAAACCCTGAAGTCTTTAGCTCAGGGATGAATTGCCTTTTAAGTTTTAAAAGTGTTCTTCAGCCTGTACGTTTTTTGAAGAACACACAAGTTCAGTTTCAGCAGTACAGGACTTGTGTCAACTTTTTTGGTTGATTTTGAAAATTTTTGTAACAGAAACTCGCAAGTCCTGTTCTGGGAATTTACAAACCAGTGATCCACTTTGCCAATGTTACAATAGGTTTTAGTTGTCAGTATCACTTCTCCTTACCCTCAGAGATGTTTAAACACTAACCGCAGAGCTTCAGACGAGTGGAGTATCCAAAGGTGCCTATATTTTTCTAAAGTAACGTATAGATGTCCTTGAATGACCTGATACATAAAGTTAATGCTCGCACGGTTAAGTTCCGCTGAAAGCATGAATAAAATCGGCATCAAGTCATGCTGGGACTACTATAGTCAATTAAGACTTAGGCTAATCAACCGGGCTTACAAGTTACCTTGCAAGCCCCTCGGTCTTTAGCCGAGGGGTTGTTGACTATCTTCTTGATTTTACACTGCCTGATCCGCCCAGAAAACCTTCGTAATTCCTTGTTATCAAATGGGACTCTATCTGGGCAATGGTATCAATGGAAACGCCCACAACGATCAACAGCGCTGTGCCCCCAAAATAAAACGGAACGTTAAACCTGGTCATGAGCATTGTGGGAAGAACACAGACTGCTGACACATAAATGGCACCCCCCATGGTAATCCGGGTCAGGACCTTGTCTACGTAATCAGCCGTGCGTTTGCCAGGTCTGATGCCAGGGATATAGCCACCGTTTTTTTTCATATTCTCTGCCACATCTTCGGGATTAAAGGTAACCGCCGTATAAAAAAAGCAGAAAAAGATTATAAAACCGACATAAACAAGATTATATATAATGGTTCCCGGGCTCATGGCCGCGGCAACTGACTGCATGACCGGAAGATTGATAAAATTTGCCAGGGTCGCTGGAAACATGATTATGGATGACGCAAAAATGGGAGGAATAACGCCGGCTGTATTCACCTTCAGGGGCAGATGAGAACTCTGGCCGCCGTACATTTTGCGGCCCACAACCCGTTTGGCGTATTGTACAGGTATTCTTCTCTGAGCCTGTTCCATGAAAATGATAAAGGCAATCACGGCTATCATAAGTACAAGGAGAATCAGTATGGCAAAAATGCTCATTTCGCCCGTGGACAGCAATCTCAATGTATTACCTATGGCTGCCGGCATTCTGGCAACAATTCCAGCAAATATGATCAGAGAGATACCATTACCGATCCCCCGTTCGGTGATCTGCTCACCCAGCCACATAATAAAGGCAGTACCGGCGGTCAGGGTAATAACAGTAATAATTCTAAAGGACCAGCCCGGATCCATTACAATGGGTGCGCCTCCCGGTGCCGTCATACTCTCAAGCCCTACACTTATGCCAAAGCCCTGTATTACACTTAAAACAACGGTTCCATACCGCGTATACTGGGTTATTTTCTTTCTGCCCTGCTCCCCCTCCTTGGAAAGCTGTTCAAGATGAGGTATAACCACAGTCATCAGCTGAAGAATAATAGATGCACTGATATAGGGCATAATCCCCAGTGCAAAAACCGACAGCCGCTCCAGTGCTCCGCCTGAAAACATATTGAACATGGCAAACAGGGTCCCGCCCACATTATCAAAAAAAGAGCTAAGGGCGACTGCGTCAATCCCGGGTGTTGGAATATGCACTCCTATTCTGTAGACAAAGAGAAGGGCAAAGGTGATCAGCAATTTTTTTTTCAGTTCCGGGAGCTTGAGTATATTCTGATATCCACTCTGAATCATTTACAAACCTCAGCTTAGGTTAAAGTTCAATCTTACCGCCAGAAGATTCTATCTTTTCCCTGGCCGCGCTACTTACACTGCATTCTTTCATGGAAAGGGGCTTATTGATTTCACCGGAACCCAGTACTTTTACCGCTTCTATTTTATTTTTAACCAGCCCTGCTCTTTTCAGCGCTTCAATATCAATAACTGAACCGTCTTCAAACCTGTCAAGGTCCCCCACATTTACAATTGCCCTGTTTACTCGTGAAAGGCTTTTAAATCCTCTTTTGGGAAGGCGGCGGTATATCGGCATCTGACCGCCCTCAAATCCAGGTCTTACGCTTCCGCCGGACCTGGCCTTGAGTCCCTTATGACCACGGCAGGAGGTCTTTCCCATACCAGATCCCGGTCCCCGGCCCACTCTTTTTTTTGACTTTCGACTGCCCGGTGCAGGGGCCAGCTCATGAAGCTTCATTGTTCACCTCCTCCATTTTTACAAGGTGGGGAATTTTAGCTGCCATACCTGCAATGGCTTTGTTGTTTTTATGTTCAACCGTCATATTTATTTTTTTCAGCCCCAGGGCACGGACGATTCGCCTGTGCTTTTCCGGGCGGCCGATCAGACTTCTGATCTGTGTTATTCTTAATTTACCTGACATTTCAAGCCTCATTCGCTAAATTTCTTCTGGCTGAAGCCCGCGTCTTTTTGCGACTTCCTCTCTGGTTTCAAGTGACTTAAGGCCTTCCATGGTGGCCCGGACAACATTCTGGGTATTATTCGTACCCACTGATTTTGTTAAAATATCTGTCACACCAACCGCTTCAAGGACGGCGCGGACGCCGCCGCCTGCAATCACACCCGTTCCGGGGGAGGCGGGTTTCAGCAGGACCCGTCCTGCTCCTGCCCGGCCCATCACCTCAAAAGGTATGGTGCCGTCCAGCAGGGAAATTCGGATCATGGATTTTTTGGCCTTGTCCACGCCCTTTCTGATGGCTTCCGGAACTTCTCCAGCCTTTCCAAGACCGTAGCCCACGCTGCCCTCTCCGTCACCAACAACAACAAGGGCGCTGAAACTGAAGTTTCTTCCGCCCTTAACGACCTTTGCCACTCTGTTGATACGGACAACCTTATCTATCAGCTGATTTTCTTCGCTCTGTCTGCTGCGCAAGGGGACTCCTCCTTAATTAGAAATTTAACCCGGCTTCTCGGGCTCCGTCTGAAAGTGCCTTAACCCGTCCATGATAAAGAAATCCGTTTCTGTCAAAAACAACTTTTTCTATTCCCTTATCAAGCGCCCTTTTACCAACCAGCTTTCCAACTGAGGCAGCTGCATCCCTGCCTGTCAATTCTTTTTCTGTATACGATTTATCAAGGGTTGAGGCAGATGCCAGGGTTATCCCACGGGTATCATCGATCACCTGGGCATAGATATGTCTGGAACTTCTAAACACACAAAGTCTTGGTCGGTCTGTTGTGCCGGCAAGATTTTTTCTGATTCTTCTTTTTCTTTTAATCCTTGATACTCGCCTTATTGATTTGTTTGCCATAATATCCTGATTCCTGGGTTATTTATTTTGCTGCGGCCTTTCCAGCCTTTTTGATTATACGTTCATCTGAATACATAATGCCCTTCCCTTTGTAAGGTTCAGGCGGTCTGGTTTTTCTGACCCTTGCTGCTGTTTCGCCCAGAAGTGCCTTATCTATACCGGACAGGGTCAACTGCGTATTCTTTTCAACCTTGACTGAAATCCCCTCTGGAATTTTAAAATCAACTGGATTGGAGTACCCTACATTAAGTATTAAACTGTTGCCTTTAACCTCTGCTCTGTATCCAATTCCGACAAGGTTAAGTGTTTTTTCAAACCCCTTTGTCACGCCGGTCACCATATTGGCTGTCAGGGCCCGAAACAAACCCTGGAGGGCAAGTTTCTTGCGGTCATTCAGATCTGTGGTGACATTCAAAATGCCATCTTTCATATTAATGTCAACAGCCGGATGCAGACGTTGATCAAGGGAGCCTAACGGGCCTTTTACAGATATGGACCCGTCTGTGATACTGACTTCAACCTTTTCCGGAATCTGGATCGGCTTGCTTCCTATTCGAGACATACTTCCCTCCTGTCTACCAGATGTTACAAAGGACTTCACCGCCCAAATTCATCTCTTTTGCCTGCTTATCCGACATTAACCCCTTTGATGTGGACACTATGGATATGCCAAGTCCGTTTAAAACCGGCTTTATCTCTTTTGCCTTGCTGTAAACCCGTCTGCCGGGCTTGCTGATACGCTTGAGCCCGTAAATTGCCGGTTTTTTTTCTCCCGCATATTTCAAATAAACCCGGATAACGCCCTGTTTATCATCTTTTACAAACTTGTAATTTTTAATAAACCCCTGTTCTTTCAGCACCCGGGCTATTTCTATCTTTAATTTCGACCCGGGGATATCCACTTTGGCGAATTCTGCCTTACCGCTGTTTCTGATGCGTGTCAGCATATCCGCAATTGGATCACTCATTGCCATAATCTTCTCCTGACCCCGGCTTTTAATTACGGGGGGTTCTTTCAATTCTTTTTTCAGCTGATTTCTGTATAGCGATCTACCAGCTGGATTTGGTTACTCCGGGAAGCTTGCCCTTTGAGGCAAGTTCGCGGAAACAGATTCTACATATGCCCGCTTTTCGAATAAATCCTCTGGGTCTTCCGCATATGGGGCAGCGATTGTAGGCTCTAACTTTGAACTTTGGTTCTCTTTTAGCCTTTGCGATTAAAGCTGATTTAGCCAAATCACTCTCCTTTTAATTTTTAAAGGGCATCCCAAAAAGCCTCAAAAGCTCCTTGCCTTCCCTGTCTGTTTCAGCTGTAGTAACGATGGAAATATTCAGCCCTTTTATACTGTCCGTATTATCATAATCGATTTCCGGAAATATAATATGCTCCTTGATGCCAAGGGAATAGTTTCCCCTGCCATCAAACGCTTTTCCAGATATTCCCCTGAAATCCCTTACACGGGGCAGGGCCAGATTTATCATCTTCTGCATAAAATTATACATTCTGTCCCGGCGAAGGGTTACCATACAGCCGATAGGCATGCCCTCCCTGAGTTTAAATGCAGCTATGGATTTTTTGGCCTTTGTAATCACAGCTCTCTGCCCCGATATCAAGGACAGATCCTCAACTGCAGAATCAAGAAGTTTAATATTTTTGATTGCTTCCCCAAGTCCAATGTTCAGGACAATTTTATCAAGCCTGGGGACCTGCATTTGGTTCTTGTACTCAAAGGTATCCATTAGCTTAGGTATTATTTCCTGTTTGTATTTTTCTTTTAGCGTCGACATTTAATTCCTCGGCTTATCCTAAGCATCAATCAATTCATTACATTTTTTGCAAACCCTGACCCTTTTACCATCCTCCAGCTGTTTGATCCCAATGCGGGTCGGTTTGATGCAGCTGTTGCATACGATCAGCAGATTGGACAATTCAATGGGCATGGGCTTATCAACAATGCCGCCCTGGGGGTTTGCGTGAGAAGGTCTCTGGTGAACCTTTGCCACATTGATATTTTCAACGACAGCACGATTCCTGTCCCTTAAAACCTTCAATACCTTGCCGATCTTTCCCTTGTCCTTGCCGGTAATAATTTTTACCTTGTCATCTTTTTTTATTTTCACTTTTGTACTTTTCATAAAGATTCTCCCAATCCATCGAGCAATTAAAGCACCTCAGGGGCCAGTGAGATTATCTTCATGAACCGCCTGGCGCGAAGCTCCCTTGCAACAGGGCCGAAAATACGCGTTCCTACAGGTTCACCCGAAGCATTCAGAATGACAGCTGAATTATCGTCAAACCGGATCATGGACCCGTCTGGCCGGGAAATCTCTTTGCTGGTTCTGACAATAACCGCTTTTACCACATCCCCTTTTTTCACCTTGGCATTGGGGATGGCCTCTTTAACAGAAACTACGATTATATCTCCAATACCTGCATACCGTCTTTTTGAACCACCCAGTACTTTTATGCAGTAAACTTCCCTGGCTCCGGAGTTGTCCGCAACAGTCAATCTGGTCTCTGCCTGAATCATTTTTCAACTCCTCTTGATCAAAGTGCCCGTTTAACAACTTCCTGGACGCGAAATTTCTTGGTTTTACTCAGAGGCCTGGACTCGATTATTTTAACGATATCTCCCATACGGCACTCGTTGTTCTCATCGTGGGCAGCATACTTTTTGTATCTTTTAATATATTTTTTATATATTCTGTGTTTTACAAATTTTTCAACCTGTACAACAGCAGATTTCTCCATTTTGTCCGACACTACTTTGCCTAGAAGAACTCTTCTATTACCTCTTTCATTCATGGTAGCAACTTTTTTGAATTTAAGTAATGGTTAAATTTGTTTCCCTTGCTATGGTATACACTCTGGCGATTTTTTTGCGTATACCCGGGAGAATGGCAGTATTTTCAAGCTGACCGACAGAGTGTTGAAACCTGAGATTAAAATACTCTTTTTTAAGTTCAAAAAGTTTGGTCTTTAACTCATCTTCTGTCATTTTTCTGATTTCTTCTGTTTTCATGGGATATAGCTCCTTTCAACAAACCGCGTTTTCACGGCAAGTTTATGTGCGGCAAGGCGCAGTGCCTCCCTGGCAAGCCCCCTTGAAACGCCTTCCATTTCATACAGGACCATGCCGGGTCTGATGCGGGCAACCCAGGCATCTGTCGGTCCTTTGCCTTTTCCCATTCTGACTTCAGCCGGTTTCTTGGTAATCGGCTTATCCGGGAAAAATCGAATCCAGGTTTTTCCAACACGTTTAATTTTACGCGTCATTGCAATTCTGGCGGCTTCTATCTGTCTGGCGCTGACATATCCGCATTCAACGGCCTGAAGTCCAAAATCACCAAAATTCAAATCTGTACCCCTGCTGGGTTTTCCCTTGAGTCTCCCGCGCATCTGTTTCCGGTACTTTACTTTTTTAGGGCTCAGCATATATTAACACCTCTTAATGATTCATTTGATTACTTTTACATGGTCATTGTCTCAAGGCAATCAATCAGGCTTCTGCTTTCTGATCTGTATTGAGCACTTCACCCTTAAAGATAAACACCTTGATGCCTATGGCGCCGTAGGTGGTTTTTGCTTCAATAAAGCCGTAATCCACATCTGCTCTTAGCGTATGAAGGGGAATGCGCCCCTCTTTATACCATTCTGTTCTTGCCATTTCAGCACCACCAAGCCGTCCTGCACAGATAATTTTTATTCCCTGGGCACCAAAGCGCATGGCAGAGGAAACACTGCGTTTCATTGCCCTTCTAAAGGCAATTCTACGTTCCAGCTGCAGGGCAATATTCTCAGCTACCAGCTGTGCATCTATTTCCGGCCGCCTGACTTCCTTGATATCAATGAGCACCTCGGGTTCCAGCTTTTTTTCCAGCTCTTTTTTTAAAAGAGCGATTTCCGAGCCTTTCTTACCGATGATAATGCCCGGTCTTGCTGCATATACCCGAATCCTGATTCTCTTTGTAAAACGCTCTATTTCAATTTTAGAAATCCCGGCATGGTACAGTTTTTTCTTTAAAAATTCACTTAATGTATAGTCTTCATACACAAAATCAGAGTATTTTTTATCTGCATACCATCTGGAGTCCCATGTCTTGACGATTCCCAACCTTAATCCTATCGGATTTACTTTCTGACCCAAGCCTGTACCCTCCTTTGTTAGACCGTATCTTCTACAATGACTGTTATGTGGCTGGATCTTTTTAGAATCCTGGCACCGCGCCCCCTGGCCCTGGCCCTGAATCTCTTTAAGGTAGGGCCCTGATCAACAATTATATTTCTGACAACCAGTTCGTCTACATCAAGCTCATGGTTATGTTCAGCATTGGCAACAGCTGAGCTCAGGGTTTTATATATTATTTTAGCTGCCTTGAGCGGCATAAATTTCAATAAATTCAGTGCTTCATCAACCTGCTTCCCTTTCAGGATCTCAACCGGTGCACGCAACTTATACGGTGAAATTCTAACAAATTTTGTTATTGCTCTTACTTGCATTTTATCGTCCTTATTAACTTGTACCGGATAGCAATCACTTCATCCTGGATTTTTTATCACCGGCATGACCGTAAAATGTACGGGTAGGTGCAAATTCACCCAGTTTATGACCCACCATATTTTCACTGACAAACACAGGTACAAACTTTTTGCCGTTATGCACAGCAAACGTTATTCCTACCATTTCCGGAAATATGGTCGATCTTCTTGACCAGGTTTTTATAACCTTTTTACTGTTCGACTCCTGGGCAGCAACAACCTTTTTCAAAAGTTCCTGGGCTATATATGGGCCCTTTTTTAACGACCTTGGCATATTAAGACCACCTGTTTATTTCCTTTTAGATCTTCTTTTTACGATGTACTTGTCAGATCTCTTGTTTGTTCGTGTTTTATATCCCTTTGTCGGCACACCCCATGGGGAACAGGGCTGTCTCCCGCCTGAGGACCGGCCTTCACCACCGCCCATGGGATGATCCACCGGGTTCATGGCAACCCCTCTTACCGAAGGCCTTCTTCCCAGCCACCTGGATCGGCCTGCTTTTCCCAGTTTGATGTCATCGTGCTTTTCATTGCCGATCCGGCCTATGGTCGCCTTGCACCTCAGATGAACCATGCGGACCTCACCCGATGGAAGCAGGACCTGGGCATAGTCCCCTTCTTTGGCCATAAGACGCGCAAAGGTGCCTGCACTTCTTACGATCTGACCTCCTTTTTCCGCCTTGAGTTCAATATTGTGAATACGCGTACCAAGGGGTATCTCTTTAATGGGAAGGCAGTTGCCAGGTTTAATGTCTGCATCTGATCCGGTTTCTATGGTATCACCGATATTCATATCCCTGGGAGCCAGTATGTAGCGTTTTTCACCGTCTGCATAAACCAGCAGAGCAATTCTTGCACTTCTGTTGGGATCGTATTCAATAGCTGAAACCTTTGCTGGAATGCCATCCTTATCCCGTTTAAAATCAATCATCCGGTATTGTTTTTTTGTTCCGCCGCCCCTGTGTCTGCATGTTATTCTACCATTGGCGTTACGGCCACCCGTTTTCTTTATTTTCTTAAGAAGTCTTTTTTCAGGTTTTGTCTTGGTGATTTCATCAAAGGTGAAATACTCCTGTGATCTTCTTCCGGGTGATGTGGGTTTTGTCTTCTTTATGGACATAATTACCTCTTCCTATACACCTTCAAAAAAATCTATTCTCTGTCCAGGGCTCAGTTTGACAATCGCTTTTTTCCAGGATCTTCTCTTTCCGACTATCCGTCCGCGCATTTTGGTTTTACCCTTTACATGCATGGTTCTTACACTGAAAACCCTGGTATTGAAAATTTTCTCAACCGCATCTTTGATTTCAATGCGGTTGGCTGAGCGGTCAACTTCAAAACAGATCTGGTTATAATGCTCTTTCAGCAGGGTGGTCTTTTCCGTGTTTACAGGACGTTTTATGATATCATATTCCTTCATGACGCAAACCTCCCCTTTAACGCTTCAATGGATGATTCCAGTAGAAGCAGATTTTCATATTTAAGTATATCAAACACGTTAAGCCCTTCAGTCTTTATAACCTTAACATCAGCAACATTTTTTGAAGAAAGCATAAGATTGGTATCTTCCTCACTGATCACAATAAGAATATTTTTCAACCCAAGTGCGTTTTTAACAGACACAAATTCTCTCGTCTTGACTGTATCTATTCCGAACTGATCAATAATAGAGATTTCTTTGTTGGCATATTTACTGCTCAATGCCATTTTCAGGGCCAGAGCCCTTACCTTTTTGGGTACTTTATAGGCAAAGGACCTTTTTGTCGGGCCAAAGATCACACCGCCTCCCCGCCGCAGGGGTGATTTTATACTGCCCGCCCTTGCATTTCCTGTTCCCTTCTGCCTGTAGAGCTTTTTAGTACTTCCTCTGACCTCTGACCTGCCCTTTACTGATGCGGTGCCGCGTCTCCGTGAAGCCAGCTGCATTTTTACTACATCATGAAGTACACCTTTCTTTACAGGTATGGTAAAAATCTCATCAGGCAGATCAGTTTCAGAAACTTTCTCACCGGATGCATTTAGAACATCAACTACTGCCATAACCTTTCCTCTTTACAAATCGACCGTGCTTCACTGCGAAATTTTATGCAATACCCACGACCGTGTTTATTTTCTGCCCGCAAACGCAAGCGGGCTACATTTACACTTTTTTTAAACAGAGGGTTTTGTCTTCTTTATTTCCAGAATTCCGGCTCTGTGACCCGGGACTGCCCCTTTGATCAGAATCAGATTATCCTCAGGCCGTATATCAACGATTTCCAGATTCTTTACGGTTTTTCGATCCACACCCAGATGCCCGGGCATTTTTTTCCCTTTGACAATTCTCGCCGGCCATGCACTGCAGCCGACAGATCCAGGCGCCCGGTGATTTCTACTGCCGTGGGTTTCAGGTCCCCGACCAAACCCGTATCGCTTGACCGTTCCGGCAAACCCTCGGCCTTTGGAAGTTCCCGACACAATAATGCGGTCCCCTACTGCAAACATATCCAGGGTGACATCCTGTCCTGGTTCGTAGGACACGGACTCACTGACCCTGAACTCACACAAAGAAGAATATCCTTTGCTGCCGCTTTTTTCAAAATGTCCCTGAAGGGGTTTTGAACATTTTTCAAGGGACTTTTCATCAAACCCCAGCTGCACAGCTTCGTACCCGTCTGTTTTTTCTGTCTTGACCTGTGTCACCACGCAGGGACCTGCCTGTACCACAGTGACAGGCACCAGGCTGCCGTCTGAGGCATAGACGTTTGTCATCCCTACTTTTTTTCCTAAAATTCCGTTACACATAATAAATTCCTAATGTTTTACCCTATAGTTTAATCTCAACATTAACACCAGGTGAAAGATCAAGCTTCATAAGTGCATCGACTGTCTGCTGGGTTGGCTCAAGTATGTCCATAAGCCTTTTATGTGTTCTTATCTCAAACTGCTCCCTGGACTTTTTATTCACATGGGGAGAGCGCAGCACACAAAACTTATTGATCCTTGTGGGCAGCGGTATGGGACCGACTACCTTTGCACCTGTCTTGCGGGCCGTATCAACAATATCAATTGATGACTGGTCAAGAAGCTTATGATCATATGCTTTAAGCCTAATCCTTATTTTGGTATTTATCATAACAGTCTTATCTTTTTTAATTTATTCAATTATTTCACCAATAACGCCGGCACCAACTGTTCTTCCACCTTCCCTGATGGCAAACCTGAGCTCTTTTTCCATGGCAATGGGGGCTATCAGTTCTGCACTGATGCTTGCATTGTCTCCGGGCATTATCATTTCAACGCCTTCTTCAAGGGTCAGAACACCGGTAACATCTGTGGTCCTGAAGAAAAACTGGGGCCTGTACCCTGAAAAAAACGGGGTGTGCCGGCCCCCTTCTTCCTTGCTCAGGCAGTAAATCTCTGCCTTGAATTTGGTATGGGGGGTGATGGTTCCCGGTTTGGCAACCACCTGGCCTCTCTCAACTGCGTCCCGCTTGGTTCCCCGCAGTAGAATACCGACATTGTCGCCGGCCCGGCCTTCATCCAGCAGCTTACGGAACATCTCAACCCCGGTACACGTGGTCTTGGCCGTATCTCTGATACCCACAAGCTCCACTTCTTGACCGGTCTTGATAATACCGCGCTCTATCCTGCCCGTTACCACGGTGCCACGACCGGAAATGCTGAACACGTCTTCTATGGGCATGAGAAAGGCTTTTTCTGTATCCCGCTCCGGTTCCTTGACATAGGTATCCAGGACATCCAGCAGCTCAAATATGGATTTGGCATCTTCACTGCTGGAATCATCAGTTTCAAGGGCCTTTAATGCACTGCCGCGGATAATGGGTGTGTCTTCACCGGGAAACTCATACTTGTCAAGAAGCTCTTGAAGCTCCATCTCAACCAGCTCGATGAGTTCCTCGTCATCCACCATGTCGCATTTGTTTAAAAATACTACAATACTGGGAACACCCACCTGACGGGCAAGGAGTATATGCTCCCGGGTCTGGGGCATGGGGCCGTCATCTGCACTTACGACCAGAATTGCTCCGTCCATCTGGGCTGCGCCTGTAATCATGTTCTTGATGTAATCTGCATGGCCAGGACAGTCCACATGGGCATAATGACGGGCCTGTGTCTCGTACTCCACGTGGGCCGTTGCTATGGTGATACCGCGCTCACGCTCTTCCGGGGCCTTGTCAATCTCATCAAAGGGGACAAAGGTCCCGCTGCCGCTTTTGAATCCAGCGTGCTTGGTAATTGCAGCTGTAAGCGTTGTCTTGCCGTGGTCAATATGACCTATGGTACCGATGTTTACATGCGGCTTGTTCCGCTCAAATTTCTCTTTTGCCATTGTTAAAATTCCTCCCTGAAGTATTAACAGGACTTTCTTTAATAGTAATCTACCACCTGAAATGGGCAAAAGCCTTATTTGCTTCTGCCATTTTATGCGTATCTTCCCGTTTTTTTACTGCGCCGCCGCGTTCATTGAACGCATCCAGCAGCTCTGAGGCCAGTTTACGGGCCATTCCCTTTTCAGATCTTGCCCGGCTGTACCGAAGCAGCCACCTGAAGGCAAGGGCGGTTCTCCGAGACCCTTTGATTTCAGTGGGCACCTGATAGGTTGAACCGCCGACCCGTCTGGATTTAACTTCAACGGCTGGCCTTATATTACCAACTGCTTTTTCAAAAACTGCTATAGCAGACTCATCACTCTTTTCTTCAACTATTTTAAGCGCATCATTCACTACGCGGACGGCTATACTTTTCTTCCCGTCTTTCATCACACAATTGATCAGCTTGTTAACCTGGGAATTGCCCTGATTTGCGTTTTCCGTTAAATAATTTGCCACACTTTTTTTTCTTGCCATATATTCACCAAATTATAATTCTGATTCAAAACATCCCAGACAAACCCCTTACAAGTCCAGGCACCCCGTTATTTGGGCCTTTTTGCTCCATACTTGGATCTACCCTGTTTCCGGTCCTCAACACCCAGTGTATCCAGCGTTCCTCTGACTATATGATACCGCACACCTGGCAGGTCCTTTACCCTGCCCCCCCTTACGAGGACGACGGAGTGCTCCTGAAGATTGTGACCCATTCCAGGTATGTATGCCGCGACTTCCATTCCTGTCGTCAACCTTACCCTTGCGACTTTTCTAAGCGCAGAGTTTGGTTTCTTGGGTGTGGATGTATACACCCTGGTGCACACCCCCCTTTTCTGAGGCCCACCCTTTAAAGCGGGTGTTCCCTGCTTTTTTTCAGCCTTTTGTCTTCCTTTTCTTACCAGTTGATTAATGGTTGGCATACCGTGATAACTCTCCTTATGATTCTTATGGAATTATTTGAACCGCTCTTATGTGACAAAATGTTCAATTCTTATACATAATAATAGATTTTGTCAAATCTTTTTATTAAATCCAGAAAATCCCTTTACCGGTTTTGTTTAAAACAGGGTGCCTCGAGCAACTCTTATTATCGCTCTGGGTTCTTCTGATTTCTCCCCTGACCCAATTAACTTGCCGGCCCCTATTCCGATGTTTCGGCCGGCTCAATTTCCGTTGCTCTGTATTTTGAAAACCCTGTACCAGCGGGGATCAGGCGACCCATTATAACATTCTCCTTAAGACCCAGCAGGTTATCCACCTTACCCTGCATGCTGGCCTCGGTAAGCACCTTTGTGGTCTCCTGAAATGATGCCGCTGAGATAAAACTGTCGGTTGACAAAGAGGCTTTGGTAATTCCAAGAATAAGGGGTTCCCCCCGGGCCGGCTCGCCCCCTTTCAGAACTGTCTCCCGGTTCACCTCTGAAAACTTGGCCCGGTCCACCTGTTCATCCGGAATAAAATCCGTATCTCCCACGTCTAGAATTTTAACCCGTCGCATCATCTGACTGATAATCACCTCAATATGCTTATCATTGATGCGGACTCCCTGAAGCCGGTAAACCTCCTGAACCTCATCAACCAGGTAACGCGCAAGATCTACTTCTCCCTTGATATTTAAAATATCCTGGGGATTGGCACTTCCACCGATGAGCTGTTCCCCGGCCTTGACATAGTCTCCGTCGTATACATTGACGTGGCGCCCCTTGGGAATCATATACTCCTTTTTCTCCCCCACATCCGATGGTGTAACCGTAACCTTCTGTTTTCCCTTGGTTCCTTTGGACACTGTCACATAACCGTCTATTTCAGTGAGAACGCTGGACTCTTTGGGTTTTCTGACCTCAAACAGCTCGGCAACCCTGGGAAGCCCGCCGGTAATATCCTTTGTCTTTGTTGTGGCCCGGGGCAGCTTGGCAATCACATCTCCTGCCATGACCTCGTCTTCATCATCAACAAGCATAACTGCATTCACAGGGAGGTAATACCGGGCAACTGAATTGGACCCCGGCAGTTTGACGCTTTTACCATCCTTGTCCCTGAAGGAGACCCGGGGTCGTACATCCGTGGTCTTTCCCTCTATAATGGTGCGGCTGACCTTTCCTGTCACTGGATCGATCTGTTCCTGTACCGTTAAGCCGATTTCTATATCTGCAAACTTTACCCTGCCGCCGACTTCAGTAATAATTGGCGTGGTAAAGGGATCCCAGGATGCAAGGACTTGATTCACCTCAACCTTGTCTCCGTCCCTGGCAAAAAGGGTGGCCCCATAGATCACATCTTCTCTGGCAATTTCGCGCCCCTCCGGGCCGATAATGGAAAACCCACCGCCTTTCCGATTCATCAGAATCTGCTGGTTATGGGCACTGGTGACAATCTTATTCTCATTGTTGAACTTAATGGTCCCGCCGACCCTTGCCTTTATTTCGGCCACTTCAACCTTTCTGCTGGCAGTTCCGCCGATATGAAAGGTACGCATGGTCAGCTGAGTTCCGGGTTCGCCAATGGACTGGGCCGCCATTATTCCCACAGCCTGACCTACATCCACAATGGTGCCATGAGCAAGATCCCTGCCGTAACACAGGGCACATACGCCGTGTTTTGATTTACAGGTAAGCACGGATCTGATTTTTACACTGGTCACACCGGCCTTTTCAATACGCTCTACATGCTTTTCATCCAGCTGCACACCTGCATCTGCAAGAATCTCATCAGTGTAGGGATCGCGGACCGGGGCCTGGGTCACCCGTCCCAGGATACGTTCCCCAATGCTCTGAATCACCTCCCCGCCTTCAAGGAGAGACTCGACCTCAACCCCCATTCGGGAGCCGCAGTCATATTCTGTTACCATGCAGTCCTGGGCAACATCTGCCAGCCGCCGGGTCAGATATCCGGAGTTGGCAGTTTTAAGGGCAGTATCGGCAAGTCCCTTTCTGGCGCCATGGGTGGATATAAAATACTGAAGAACCGTCAGTCCCTCACGAAAACATGCGGTAATGGGATTTTCAATAATTTCACCGGAGGGTTTGGCCATAAGCCCTCTCATTCCTGCCAGCTGCCGCATCTGATCCTTGCTTCCCCTGGCCCCGGAGTCCGCCATCATATATACGGCATTGAGGTTGTCTCCAGACCGGGACTGCAGGGTACCGGGGTCCTTCATATGGTCCATCATGGCATCGGCAATGTCATCTGTACTCTTGGCCCAGATATCAACCACCTTATTGTATTTTTCACCGTCTGTGATCAGCCCCTCGGCATACTGCTTCTTGATATCCTCAACGCTTTTTTCAGCCGTTCCAATGATATCCCATTTGGAATCCGGAATAATCATATCATCAATGCAGAGTGACAGCCCGCCCAGGGTGGAATATTTGTATCCAATATCCTTGAGTCGGTCGGTAAGGACAACCGTTTCCTTAATGCCGATATTACGATACGCATAGTCAATCAATTTGCTGACTTGAGATTTTTTCATCAGCTGATTAACAAGATAAAAGGGAATAGTTGTCCGCCGCTCGTCTACTCTGAATATATTATAGTATCCAGTGGATTCTATCACATCTGAGAACTGGTCTTTTCTCAACCCAAAGAGCTGTTCCGCCTTGATCTCGGATGCCTGGAAAAAATTCTTGAACTCCTTTTTGGTCAGCAGTCCCGCAGGGGTTTTAGCATCGCCCCGTTCCTGTTCACTTAATGACGCGGCTATTGCATCAAAGTCTTTTCCTTTTTTTAACTCGTCATATGCCGCCCAGGCTCGGTCCCGGTCGGAAATTTTGATGCGTGACAGGGACAAAAGGGTGTCTCCGGGTATAATTTCCCAAAGCAGAATCCTGCCGCAGGTGGTATCATAAATTTCACCGTCTATACGGACCTTTATACGGGTATGGATGGTAATCTGTCTGGCATCAAAGGCTGCTCTGACTTCAGCCAGGCTGGCAAAAAGCGTGCCTTCTCCGGGCTGCCCGCTGACCCCCCGGGTCATATAGTAAATACCCAGAACAATATCCTGGGTGGGAACAATCACCGGCTGCCCATTGGCCGGGGACAGGATATTATTGCTTGAAAGCATTAAAACCCGTGCCTCGATCTGGGCTTCCAGGGAAAGGGGAACATGAACGGCCATCTGATCGCCGTCAAAGTCTGCATTAAATGCCGGGCAGACCAGAGGATGGAGCTGCAGGGCCTTTCCTTCGATCAAAATCGGTTCAAATGCCTGAATACCAAGACGATGAAGGGTAGGCGCCCTGTTCAGCATAACAGGGTACTCGTTTACCACATGGTCAAGGGCGTCCCAGACCTCTACATCCTCTCTTTCCACCATTTTTTTGGCACTTTTAACCGTTGAGACCAGCCCTTTCTTTTCCAGGTAATTATAAATAAACGGTTTAAAAAGCTCCAGGGCCATTTTCTTGGGAAGACCGCACTGATGCAGGCGAAGATAGGGACCCACGGTAATAACGGTCCGGCCGGAATAGTCCACCCGCTTGCCGAGAAGATTCTGCCTGAACCGCCCCTGCTTGCCCTTCAGGGTATCGCTCAGAGATTTCAGAGGACGTTTGTTGGTACCGGTAACCACCCGACCGTGGCGGCCGTTGTCAAAAAGAACATCAACCGCCTCCTGAAGCATTCTTTTTTCATTGCGCACGATGATATCCGGTGCGTTTAGATCCATAAGCCGCTTCAGCCGGTTATTACGGTTAATCACCCTGCGGTAGAGATCATTGAGATCCGATGTGGCAAACCGGCCGCCTTCAAGGGGTATAAGGGGCCTTAAATCAGGCGGCAGAACAGGAATGGCTGTCATTATCATCCGTGTGGGACTGAACCCTGAATTTCGAAATCCATCAACAATCTTCAGTCTTTTGGCAATCTTCTGCCGTTTAGCAACGGATTTGGTGGTTTTGAGCTCCTCTCTGAGTTCTTCATACACCTGATCAAGATCGATCTCGTCCAGAAGTTTTAAAACCGCTTCCGCACCTATTCCGGCTTCAAACTCTGATCCATAAAGGTCTCGCGCTTCATGGAACTTGTCATCGGACAGAAGCTGCATTTTGGTCAACCCCGTATCCTTGGGATCCAAGACAATATATGAATCAAAATAAAGCACTTTTTCAAGATTTTTCAGGGTCAGATCAAGAATATTTCCGATTTTGCTGGGCAGGCTTTTGAGAAACCAGATATGGGAAACCGGTGATGCAAGCTCGATATGGGCCATCCTTTCCCTGCGGACTTTTGACTGAATCACCTCGACTCCGCATTTTTCACAGACAACCCCCCTGTGCTTCATGCGCTTGTACTTCCCGCAATTGCACTCATAATCCTTGGTCGGGCCAAACACCTTTGCACAGAACAGACCGTCTCTTTCGGGCTTGAAAGTTCTGTAGTTAATGGTCTCTGGTTTTTTTATTTCTCCATGGGACCAATCCCGGATCTGATCAGAGGAGGCAAGGCTTATTTTAACACTGTCATAGGCCTTGGGATCTTTTGGCTTGGCGAAAAAATCGTATATAGTTTCCAATGGCTTTTCCTTTTATTTTTTCCCTTCGATAAGTTCGATATCAAGCCCCAGGCTCTGCAGCTCCTTGATCAAGACCCGAAAGGCTTCCGGCATTCCAGGTTCAAGAACATTCTGACCCTTGACTATTTTTTCATACATCCGGGTCCGACCTGTCATGTCATCGGACTTGACAGTTATAAATTCTTGAAGGGCATGGGCAGACCCATAAGCTTCCATGGCCCAGACCTCCATTTCCCCGAGCCGCTGCCCGCCGAACTGGGCCTTTCCGCCCAGGGGCTGCTGGGTCACCAGAGAGTAGGGGCCGATGGAACGGGCATGGAGTTTGTCGTCAACCAGGTGATGCAGCTTAAGCATGTACATGATTCCCACAGTTATGGGCTTATCAAAGGGTTCACCGGTTCTGCCGTCGTAAAGCACAGACTGCCCTGAAGTGTCCAGGCCGGCATACTTTATCAGTGCTTTGATCTCAGATTCAGCAGCTCCGTCAAACACAGGGGTTGCCATGTGCACCCCGTTTCTATACCGCGCGGCAAAACTCAAAAGTGTTGGGTCGTCGGCCCGGTCAAGGGCTTCAACCAAGGCTTTCTCTTGAGGATTCTCCAAATCAGGCATCTGGGGGGCCAGGTCATAATGGGCTTCAAAATCATATTTCTTTTCCGCATCAAACCGGTCTGCCCCTTTTTTTAAGGGAGGGGTGGTAAATATCCGCTTCAGCCGGGTTCGCAGCTCATCTAACTTCATCTCTTCAATGAGATCATCGATCTGTCTTCCAAGGCCTCTGGCCGCGCACCCCAGATGAATTTCAAGTATCTGTCCAACGTTCATTCGAGAGGGCACGCCCAGGGGATTCAAAACCATATCCACGGTTCTGCCGTCTTCAAAATACGGGAGGTCCTCCATGGGAAGGATTCTTGAAACAACACCCTTGTTGCCGTGACGACCGGCCATTTTATCCCCTACGGACAGCACCCGCTTTTTAGCCACATTTATTTTTATAAGCTTTAAGACCCCAGGGGGAAGATCATCTCCTTTTTCAAAACGCGACACCTGGCCGTTAAAATACTCCCTTGCCTTTTTAATCTGATTTTCTGCTTTTTCCAGAAACGCCTGAGCGTTTTCGTTACGCTCAGCGTCATCAACAGACAACCCAGCAAGGGTATTCAAGGGAAGACCGGATAGAACCCCTTTTTCAATACGGGTACCGGACGGGATTACCGCTTTTTTCCCTTTTTTCAACGGCATTAAAACAGAAAGGCCGTCAAGAAGTTCTTCAAGTTTCTCCTGTACGGTTTCCGTGATAATTTTTATTTCATCATCCCTGTCCTTTTCCAGCTTTTCTATTTCAAAATCTTCGATCTGCCGGGTCCGGTCATCCTTTGAAAGCCCTCTTCGGGAAAACACCTTGGCACTGGTCACAATCCCCTCAACCCCCGGGGGGACCCGAAGGGAGGTATCTTTTACATCTCCAGCTTTTTCGCCAAAAATAGCCCTTAGGAGCTTTTCTTCCGGAGACAGCTGGGTCTCGCCCTTGGGGGTTACCTTGCCCACAAGGATATCACCGGGCTTTACCTCAGCGCCAAGGCGGATGATCCCGCTTTCGTCAAGATCACTTAGGGCTTCTTCTCCTGCATTGGGGATATCCCTTGTTATTTCTTCCTTGCCAAGCTTGGTATCCCGGGCAACCACTTCAAACTCATCCACATGCACTGAGGTATACACCCCGTCCTTGACCAGGCGTTCACTCATGAGAATCGAGTCCTCATAATTATAGCCGCCCCAGGGCATAAACGCCACAACCACATTCTTGCCAAGGGCCAGCTCACCCATCTCTGTAGATGGACCGTCTGCAATGACCTCGCCTTTTTTGACAAAATCCCCTTTCTTTACTATGGGCCTGTGATTGACACAGGTGTTCTGGTTTGACCGGATAAATTTGGCTGCATTGTAAATGGACACCACCTGGTCGGGAATTTCACCGGCATCCCCGCTGGATCGGCTGTCTCCTGTATTTTTTACCACGATTCGCTTGGCATCCACTTCCACCACTATACCGTCGTAGTCTGCAACAATGGCCACACCTGAATCCCTGGCCACCACATTTTCAATGCCGGTTCCCACAAATGGGGCCTCACTCTTCATCAACGGAACCGACTGACGCTGCATGTTGGATCCCATCAGGGCCCTGTTGGCATCATCGTTTTCAAGAAACGGAATCAAAGAGGCTGAAACCGATACCAGCTGATTGGGAGACACATCCATATATGCAATGTCGTTTCTGGGGACCATTTCAAATTCCCCTTCAACACGGGCGCTGATAAAATTCCGCACAAAATTTCCATCATCATCCAGCACTGCATTGGCCTGGGCAACGGGAAATTCCTTTTTTTCCTCAAACGCTGACAAATGACTGATTTCATTAGTAACCTTTCCGTTACTGGCAATCCGGTAAGGGGTTTCAATAAATCCAAAATCATTTACCCGGGCATAGGTGCACAATGAAACAATCAGACCGATATTGGGCCCTTCAGGGGTTTCAATGGGGCAGATTCTGCCGTAATGGGAAGGATGAACATCTCTGACTTCAAACCCTGCCCTTTCCCTGGTTAGTCCGCCCGGGCCAAGGGCACTGAGACGTCTTTTATGGGTGGTTTCAGACAGTGGATTGGTCTGATCCATAAACTGAGACAGCTGACTGGTGCCAAAGAACTCTCTGACCACAGCTGAAACCGGTTTGGGGTTGACCAGATCATGGGGCATCATGGCATCCACTTCCTGCATGCTCATACGTTCCTTGATCGCCCTTTCCATGCGGACAAGACCGATTCTGTACTGATTTTCCAGAAGTTCCCCCACCGCCCTGACCCGGCGGTTGCCAAGATGGTCAATATCATCCACAGCGCCCTGGGTGTCTTTGATTTCCACGAGTTTTGCCGCGGTCAGCAAAATATCTTCCTTTCTCAGGGTTCTCACATCTATTGCCGTGTTCACGCCAAGACGATGATTCATTTTAAGCCGTCCCACATTGGAAAGGTCATAATACGCCGGCTTAAAAAAAAGATGATCCAGAAATTCCTGGGCAACCTCAGCTGTTGCAGGATTTCCCGGCCTGAGTCTTCTATAGATATCGATAAGGGCTTCGGTTCTTGAGACAACCTTGTCCATAGCCAGGGTTTTTCTCATGGAATCTGAACTATAGGTGTCTACAAAAAGGATATCAAATTCAGTCAACCCTGAGGTATTGATTTTGTCAATAATTTCCTCGTCAATGAGCTCACCTGAGGTCACCAGAGGCTCCTGATCTTCCTTAAGATGAATAGTGGCGGCTATGGCCTTTCCCAGCAGCTCATCCGTGTCAATGGGCATATATTCCAGACCGGCACTGGTCAACTGCTTTAATGCCCGTTTTGTAAACAGACGGTCTTTTTTCACCACCACTTCACCGGTCTCAGGATTTTTTACGTCGGCACTGGCCCGGTGTCGTCTAAGATTTTCCGGATTAAAGGTTTTAAAATACGACCCGTTCTGCTTAACAATACGCTCGGTCTTGTAGAAAAATCTGAGGATATCTTCATTGGTATATCCAAAGGCTTTAAACAAAATGGTTACAGGAAATTTTCTCCGCCTGTCTATGCGGATATTGACAATGTTTTTCGGATCAATCTCCATGTCGATCCATGATCCGCGGACCGGTATGACCCTGGCCGAATAAATTATTTTGCCGCTGGAATGCCCCTTTCCCTTGTCATGGTCAAAGAATACACCGGAAGATCTGTGAAGCTGACTGACAACCGCCCTTTCAGTACCATTGATAATAAACGTTCCCCGCCTGGTCATCAGCGGAATGGTGCCGAAATAAATCTCCTGTTCCTTGATATCCCGGATGGACTGAATGTTGGTGTCTTTGTCAAGATCATACACCACCAGTCTAACCGTTATATTTACAGGAATTTCATAGGTCATGCTCCTGCTGATGCACTCCTCAACAGAGTGTTTAGCCTCGCCAAACGTATATGACACATATTCAAGTGAGGATGTCGCTGTAAAATCCTTGATAGGAAAAACCGATTTAAACACCGAATGTATCCCCATGTCCTTTCGGTTTTCAGGGGGAACATTTTTTTGAAGAAAACGTTCAAAAGAAGTGCGCTGCATCCCTATTAAATCAGGAATATCAACCACACTGATCTTACTGCCAAATTCTTTTCTAATGCGCTTGTTTGCCAAAAGGCTCCCAGTCATGGTATCTCCAAATATGAGTTTATTATAACCATGAAAGCGGAGACATGGGTGTACCCCTTGCCTCCGCATCAAAAATCTATCCAGTATTCTTAACAAATACTTGATATAACACGTAATTTCTAATTTTGACGTCTCTTACTTGGTAAAACTTCAGGTGCTGTTTTTATAATTTTTTCCTTTTTATCCACAGCTGATTTCTCTTCTGCAGCCACAGATAAACCATAGTAAATCAAAGCCGTCTTATTTCAGGGTTACCTGAGCGCCGGCACCTTCAAGCTGCTCCTTGATTTTTTCTGCATCTTCCTTGGCAATACCTTCTTTTACTGGTTTTGGTGCTTCATCCACCAGGGCTTTGGCTTCCTTGAGCCCAAGTCCGGTAATTGCCCTTACTTCCTTGATAACGCCAATTTTTTTGTCACCTGCTGCTTCAAGGATAACATCAAATTCAGTCTGTTCCTCAGCTGCCGCACTTTCACTGTCTGCAGCCGGTCCTGCCGCTGCAACCGCCACAGGGGCAGCAGCCGACACACCAAATTTATCCTCCAGTTCCTTAACCAGCTCTGACAGCTCGAGAACACTCATATTCGCTATAAATTCAATAACATCATCTTTTGTGATATCCGCCATTTTTCTATCTTCTCCTTACAAATACTGGAAAAAGAGTTTTACAGTTTTACAACTCTTGTCTGTTTTAAAATCGTAATAAACGTGTAGCAATTGCTATAAATTTTGAAGTTATGCCGCCTCTTTCTGATCAGCAATGGCCTTGATGACTCCGGCAAAAGATCTGGGTACCTCGGAGAGAACACGGACCATGCCGGTGGGAACGGCCTGCATAACTGATAAAAGCTGAGACAGCAGAACATCTCTGGTCGGCAGCGTGGAAAGTGCTTTTATATCCTCAAAAGTGAGAACGCCATTATTCATGGCACCGATTTTGATCTCAAGCTTGTCATTTTCCTTTGCAAAGCGGTTCAAAATTCTGGCAGGGGAAACAGGATCATCCTTGCAGGTAGCCAGGGCATTGGGACCCAGAAAATGGTCCTTTATCAGCTCACAGTCTGTTCCCTTTGAAGCAATGGACAACAGGGTGTTCTTTACCACTTCCAGGAGAACACCCTCTTTTCTCAGTTCTGTCCTCAGACGGGTCATTGCTTCAACGTCAAGCCCTTTGTAATCAACCAGAATTGAAATCTGAGACTCGTGAATCCGTTTGTTTAATTTTTCAACGACTTGTTTTTTTGTAGCTAAATTCAATCCAACCACACCTCCTTTTCATATCATAATTTTACGAGGTGACAGCTGTGCCAAAACATAAATTCTGTCTCGGCAGGCCGGCATCACCGTTATACACCTCATTGGTGTACCTACTTCTTTGACAGATTTTAAATTGGAAATTCATATGATCAAAACAAATTTCAAATTCTCATCCATAAACGCAAGAGTCAAAACCCGTTTAACCAGCCTGAATTAAGCGGGCTTAATTTTTTATTTCATCAGTTTCTATTATTTCATCAGGGCCGTATCGATTTTTACACCAGGACCCATGGTTGTTGAAACGGTTATCCCCTTGACATAGGTGCCCTTGCTGGTTGACGGCTTCAGGGAAACTATTTTGTCGATAAATGCCTTTGTGTTTTCCAGCAGTTTATCTGCACCAAAAGAGGCTTTGCCAACAGGGGCATGGACAATGCCGGCTTTTTCAACTCTGAAGTCAATCTTGCCTGCCTTGAGTTCGCTAATGGCCTTTTCAATCTCAAAGGTGACCGTTCCTGTTTTGGCATTGGGCATAAGACCTCTGGGACCAAGTACCCTGCCAAGCTTCCCAACGGTTCCCATCATATCCGGAGTTGCCACAGCCTTATCAAATCCAAACCACCCCTGTTTTATATTTTCTATTATTTCGTCATTTGCAATAAAATCCGCTCCAGCATCACTGGCTTCCTTTTCTTTTTCGCCCTTTGCAAATACCAGTACCTTAACTTCCTTACCAAGGCCATTGGGAAGAACAACCGTACCCCTTACCATCTGATCGGCATGCCTTGGGTCAACCCCCAGTTTCACAGCAACATCAACAGTTTCATCAAATTTGGCGTAGGATAAGGAGAGTGAAAGCGCCAGGGCCTCTTTCATTTCGTACTTGTTCAACCTGTCAAATTTTTGGGTTATTTCCCTATACTTCTTACCGTGCTTCGGCATTTTTAGTCACTCACTCCTTTCGGTGTTAAACTACTTCCAACCCCATGCTTCTGGCGGTACCCGCGATTATTGAGACAGCAGAATCAAGATCTGCGGCATTCAGGTCTTCCATCTTTATATTGGCTATTTCCACCAGCTGGTCTTGGGTTACCTTCCCGACTTTGTTAACATTTGGTTCACCCGATCCCTTGGATATGTTGGCTGCTTTTTTTAGAAGCATGGAAGCCGGCGGTGTTTTGGTGATAAAGGTAAAGGTTCTGTCCTGGTATACAGTGATGACAACAGGGATGATCGACCCTGCATCATTGGCTGTTCTGGCGTTGAATGCCTTGCAGAAATCCATAATATTAACTCCGTGCTGACCCAGTGCAGGCCCGATGGGTGGAGACGGATTTGCCTTGCCAGCCTCAACCTGAAGTTTTATCTGCGCCATCATTTTTTTTGCCATTTTTATCTACTCCTGACACATTGTTTTGCTAGTTTAATTTTAAATTCGGGTTACCTGTACAAAGTCAAGTTCCACTGGCGTTGCCCGGCCGAATATACTGACATAGACCTTAAGCTTTCCTTTTTCGTGATTGACCTCTTCAACTGTACCGTTGAAATCTGTAAAAGGTCCGTCTGTCACCCTAACATCATCGCCTATATCAAACGTGTATTTGGGCTGAGGCTGATTTTTACCCTGCTCCATTCTGGAAATAATTGCCTGGGCTTCACTGTCGCTGATGGGTGTTGGTTTATTTTTCCCACCAAGAAATCCAGTAACCTTGGCTGTTGAGGTAACCACATGCCAGGTTTTATCGTTGAGCTCCATATTTACCAAAATATACCCGGGATAAAATTTTCGCGAGGACTCCCGTTTTTTTCCGTTAACCAATTCTATCACATGCTCGGTTGGCACCAGGACTTCGCCGAACTTATCGGAAAATTTAAGAGCAGCTATTCGTTCTTCCAGTGCAATTTTCACCTTTTGTTCAAAACCGGAATATACATGAACCACATACCATCTGTTCGCCACAGCTCACCTCTTTTTTATGCAAGAACAGCCTGGACAAGTTTTGAAAGGCCAAAATCCACCATTCCCAGAAAAACGGATATAATAAAAACAAGGATTATCACAACCACAGTGTAACCAGCCGCCTGTTTCCGAGATGGCCAGGTCACTTTTCTCAGCTCCACTCTGACTTCCCTGAAAAACCTCACCCCTTTTTGAATAAAATTTTCCCGGCCTGGAACTAAAGCTGCCTTATGTGAAGCATTCGGGGTTTTTGCGTCTTTTTTGGCACCGGGTCCAGCAGCACTGGCAGCCAGACCGCCAGTTGTTTTTTTGCTGGCAGAAGTATCTTTTTTGGATGTGGTTTCCCGCCGTTTTGTCTTTTCTGCTGTTGATTTTTTCTTTTGTAAACGTGCCATGGGTACTCCTAATTGTTGTCAGGGCCAGAGGAAGGGGAAGGGGAAGGGGATGCAATTTTTCCAGAAAATGAAATGGCAGGCCAGGAGGGAGTCGAACCCCCAGCATCCGGATTTGGAGTCCGGCGCTCTGCCAATTAGAGCTACTGGCCTGCATTCACGGCTTAAAAATTCCAGCCGACCTGCGCGGTTTTATTTTTTTCCCTCTTTGTGTAGAACGTGTTTTTTACAAAACCTGCAGTACTTTTTCATTTCAAGCTTGTCAGGAGACTTTCTCTTGTTCTTGGTCGTTGTATAGTTTTTTCTCTTGCACTCTGTACATGCAAGGGTTATTATTACTCTATCCACTCAACACCCCTTAGATTCTATTCGATTATTTCACCAATAACGCCGGCACCAACTGTTCTTCCACCTTCCCTGATGGCAAACCTGAGCTCTTTTTCCATGGCAATGGGGGCTATCAGTTCTGCACTGATGCTTGCATTGTCTCCGGGCATTATCATTTCAACGCCTTCTTCAAGGGTCAGAACACCGGTAACATCTGTGGTCCTGAAGAAAAACTGGGGCCTGTACCCTGAAAAAAACGGGGTGTGCCGGCCCCCTTCTTCCTTGCTCAGGCAGTAAATCTCTGCCTTGAATTTGGTATGGGGGGTGATGGTTCCCGGTTTGGCAACCACCTGGCCTCTCTCAACTGCGTCCCGCTTGGTTCCCCGCAGTAGAATACCGACATTGTCGCCGGCCCGGCCTTCATCCAGCAGCTTACGGAACATCTCAACCCCGGTACACGTGGTCTTGGCCGTATCTCTGATACCCACAAGCTCCACTTCTTGACCGGTCTTGATAATACCGCGCTCTATCCTGCCCGTTACCACGGTGCCACGACCGGAAATGCTGAACACGTCTTCTATGGGCATGAGAAAGGCTTTTTCTGTATCCCGCTCCGGTTCCTTGACATAGGTATCCAGGACATCCAGCAGCTCAAATATGGATTTGGCATCTTCACTGCTGGAATCATCAGTTTCAAGGGCCTTTAATGCACTGCCGCGGATAATGGGTGTGTCTTCACCGGGAAACTCATACTTGTCAAGAAGCTCTTGAAGCTCCATCTCAACCAGCTCGATGAGTTCCTCGTCATCCACCATGTCGCATTTGTTTAAAAATACTACAATACTGGGAACACCCACCTGACGGGCAAGGAGTATATGCTCCCGGGTCTGGGGCATGGGGCCGTCATCTGCACTTACGACCAGAATTGCTCCGTCCATCTGGGCTGCGCCTGTAATCATGTTCTTGATGTAATCTGCATGGCCAGGACAGTCCACATGGGCATAATGACGGGCCTGTGTCTCGTACTCCACGTGGGCCGTTGCTATGGTGATACCGCGCTCACGCTCTTCCGGGGCCTTGTCAATCTCATCAAAGGGGACAAAGGTCCCGCTGCCGCTTTTGAATCCAGCGTGCTTGGTAATTGCAGCTGTAAGCGTTGTCTTGCCGTGGTCAATATGACCTATGGTACCGATGTTTACATGCGGCTTGTTCCGCTCGAATTTCTCTTTTGCCATTATAGACTATCCTCCTGCACGCAAAACTGGAGCCCATGAACGGATTCGAACCGTTGAACCTCTTCCTTACCAAGGAAGCGCTCTACCTCCTGAGCTACATGGGCTAAACAAACAAATATAAAATCAAACACTTACTTGATGAATAGTGATCAGAGATTTTTGCACTGGGAAATGGAGCGGGAGACGAGGCTCGAACTCGCGACATTCAGCTTGGAAGGCTGAAGCTCTACCAACTGAGCTACTCCCGCTCACAAAAAGGTGACGTGAATCATCATTCTTTTTGCAGACATATTCAATGCAGTATGCGATCCTTATATTATGATTCTTTAATCTCTGGATCTCCTACACGAACTTAAAATGGTGGTGGGGGGAGGATTTGAACCTCCGAAGGCTGAGCCGTCAGATTTACAGTCTGATCCCTTTGACCACTCGGGAACCCCACCATTTACTGGAGCCGATACCCCGAATCGAACGGAGGACGTTCTCATTACAAGTGAGATGCTCTACCAACTGAGCTATATCGGCCTATTTGAAAGAACTTAAACGACTGAATGCCGTCAAAGACCAAGGGAATATAGCAGAGAACACTATGGGCATCAAACCCCATAAAGTCGATTTATGAGCAAAAAAACTCCTTTTTCTGCTTTTTAACTCGTATAAACTACTTTTTCTATGGTTTTATTCAATATTTCTTAAATTTTCACTTTTCAGGCTTTAAATTTAGTTTTTTCACCCGGGCAAACCCCGGTAAGTGTCAAACAGGTTTGCACGTGCAGCCTGCCTTAATATGAAGCACTTTTATATGAAAGCCTTCAGCCGTCAGCCGTCAGTACTCAGCTAACAGCTCTCATGTTTTGTTGTGCCCACCCGGGCATGGGGGGTTAGTTGAAAAACCCGCACAAAGACACCACGACACAAAGTTTTTTTTCGATATTACCTTGACACACAGGGAAATTTTATATAATTGTTTTCAGAATTACTGATTTTTCCAGAAATACGGCGGTTCAACAGATCTCGT
This sequence comes from Thermodesulfobacteriota bacterium, assembly GCA_034660495.1. Lineage (GTDB taxonomy): Bacteria > Desulfobacterota > Desulfobacteria > Desulfobacterales > Desulfobacteraceae > DATFJZ01. Next base: position 32,146 of record JAYEJJ010000274.1, read on the forward strand.
CCCGGTTCATAACAAGGCAAGGATAGTCTAATGTAGACGCAGGCGCACAGGACCCCTGGCAGAAATTATTTTCAAAGAACATAATGCGGGAATGTACCACTCGATTATCCAATTTTTATGGAAGGACCGATTAAGAGCCCCCGGTAAGAGCCCCCGGTAAGAGCCCCCGGCGGTTGCCTGTCAGGAACATTGAGAACCAAAGGAGATCAGACTTTTTCCCTGCCAGGCGTTGCGACAATCAAGCTGTTTGAGGACCAGTGGCCGCAGGTCGCCGATTTTTAGCCTGGCAGGGAAAAA
>JAYEJJ010000275.1:0-9301 GCA_034660495.1 Thermodesulfobacteriota bacterium
TAAGCCACAAATCCATACACGACCCATTGTTTTTATTAGGTGGTGTATGGATTGTCCATATTCCAAACGTATAACTTGTTGAAATAACTAATTCTGATCTATAAACAATTTTGAATGACATTGGGCTGTCGTTATACACCGGCACCACCACGGAAACCATTGTTTTTTTAATTTCCATCAAATATATTCCATAAAAATCGCTTTTCAGGGCTTAAACAATGCATTTCACCATCAAAAGGCTATACTTTATCTTCCAAAGAAGACAAACTCGCAGGCCTGGCCCCACCAAGGACAAAGCACATGCCCGGACGAAGGGACTTTGGCATCATGGAGTAAAGGATATTGATGAAGCGGTATCTCTCCTTTTTTGTAAATTTGCCTTGACCATGGTCGACATATCGGTAATCAAAATAGTTTTCAAAAGTCATATCCAGAATTTCAAATCCTGCCTGGGTGGCGTATTCCGAAATCTCGGCAGCGGTATACTCCCGGAAGTGGGCCGGATTGCCCGGCGTTTCGGAAATGAGATTGTAGGGGTTTTGCCCGGCAAGCATCTGCAGCCGCCTGTGAAGTGTCACAGCATTGGGGGTCTGCAGGATGACAACACCACTGTCATTTAAAAGGGTTCTCAAAAATTTCAGTACAAGCAGGGGGGATGTGTGCAGATGCTCGATCACCTCGGTAAACAGGATGATGTCATATTTTGGAATATCTTTGCGCCACTTTTCCTGATATTGGGCATCGTTGAGATCAAAGTTGTAGTTGACACCAGTGGCCGTTTTGTGATCCGGGCCAAACCCCAGGCCATCGATGTTCACACCAAAAAAATTGTATGCCATTTTGGCAAACCTCGACCGCCCGACCTCGAGAATCCGGCAATTCTCCCTGTGATAGTCGTGTATCCGCTTCATCAGCACATCGTATCTCGGGGTGTGGTACCTGAAATAGCCGCTCTGCTTGAGATCATCCAGATCCAGATCATAAAAGAGCTCGGGATGCTGTTTTATCCAAAGGGCTGTATTTTTGCAGAACGCCTGATAGGCATTTAAAACCTTTTCCGCCTCTCCCTGCATGACAACCCTTCCCTTTTCAAGCCAGATCACCTTCTGGCAGAGCTGTTTAAGCTGGGCCGGACTGTGGGAGACAACGATTGCGCATTTGGCCAGGGAATGAAGATTTTTCATTCTCTCCATGGCCTTTTCACGAAACGCATTGTCTCCCGTAGCCATGACCTCATCCAGTATCAGGATGTCCGGCCGGATGGCTGTGGCAATGGCAAATGCCAGGCGGCTGCGCATGCCGCTGGAATAGGTGCGCACCTCCTCATCCATAAAATCGCCGATATCGGCAAACGCTTCGATCTCATCCATGCGCCCGCGGATTTCACTTTTTTTAAGACCCAGCAGACTGCCGCTGATGTAAACGTTTTCCCTGCCGGTCATCTTGTTCTGGAACCCCACCCCCAGGGCGAGGAGCTGGACCTTTCCCCGGATATCCACACGCCCCCTGTCCGGCTGATACACTTTTGTGCATACCAGGGAGAGGGTGCTTTTTCCAGATCCGTTCCTCCCGATGAGCCCCAGGGTTTCACCCTGGTTAATCGAAAAGGAGACCTCTTTCAGCGCCCAGAAATCCTGGTCCCGGTCTTTGTCAAAAAAAAGCTGAAAAAGCGAGGCATGCTTGCGAAAGCGAAGGCTTATCTTCTCAAAGGAGACCATGGGAGTCTCTGGACACTCCTGGTCTGATTCCTCTTGCGGTTCCGGTGCCAATTCCGTTTCCGCTTCCGGTTTCTTTTTTAACGCATTGTCGGACAAATCAGTCATGGATATTCATTTACCTGGATTTTCGATTTACAGCATCTTGGGGACATAAGGAGATGCCTTGCGAAAAAAAAGCAGTCCCAGCTGCATAACCATAAGCACGACCAGAAAAACCACCAGCAGGGGCACCGGATCAAACATCCTTCCATAAAAAAGCAGATCCTGGACAGCAACAACCACATGCACCATGGGGTTCAACGAATAAAGCGTTTTTGCGTACTGGGGAATAGCGGGATTATCGTAGATTCTATCTGCCGAGTATAACACAGGACTCAAAAACATTCCAAACCGAAGCAGATAAGTGATCAATTTTCCTGTGTCCCTGATATAGACTTCAAATATGGATAAGAACAACCCCGCAGTAATGGTAATCAGAATCGTCACAAAAACGGGAAAAATCACTGCAAGGGTATGAACCCCCAGGGCCGTATAGTTCCAGACCATGACAACGGCAAAGCCTATGATGCAGAAAAAAGCCTGCACCAGAGGTGATACAACCAGGTAAAGGACCATGGGAAGAGAGGCTTGCTTTATAAGGCCTTCACTGATAGTAAGAGCGCTGGTGCATAAGGTAAGGGAACGGGAAAAAAACTGATAGGTCACGAGTCCGCATAAAAGAAAGAGATGAAAATTTTCTATGCTTTTGTGAAAAATAACATTAATCAAAAAATAATAGATCAGCATAAGAAAGAGAGGATCCAGAATCCACCACAACATGCCCAGTTTTGTTGTTGCCACCGTTGTTCTGGTATTAACATAAAACTGGCTGCCCAGGGCATGGCGGTTTTCCCACAATTCATTGGCAAATTTTTTCATGCAGCATCCATCATCACGAATTCAGTTCCTGAGGTTTCCTTCTATGGTTCTCTCCACACCGTCGAGCATGGCTTTTACGGCGTCAACCCTTGCAAGGGTCCGTTTCACCGGGTCTTTTTCAAGGCCGTCCCTGCCTGAACGTAACCGCGCCACCCATCCGGCACGGCCAAAAGCGCCGGCCTCAGCCGCATACCCCGGCACCGGCAGATCCCACGGCTCCAGTTCCCAGGCATCCCATTTACCGGGTACGCCCAGCCGCCACAGCAGTTCCACTTTGGGCCGGCGCCCGTAAAAGCAGGCTTCGTTAAAAGAGAGCAAACTGTCTTTTCGAAAAATAACCTGGGGTTCTTCCAGGGCTTCGGGATGATAATCGGATCTCAACAAGAGCCGGTTATCCGTGACCCGGGCCATGGGGACGACAAAACAGGGCAGTTCAGGATGGGTTTTAACAGAAGAGACAATCTCCTCCCAGCCATTTTTTGTGATAAAACAGTTCCCATCCCAGGGCAACACCCATTTGGCAAGCTGTCTGCCCTGGGCCAGGGCTGCATTGCGCGCGCCATTGTTGTTCATCACATAGTTGTTCTTATGACGGTACAGGCGCATCCAGATCCGGCCCTGTTCGTCAAAACGCAATTTTTTAAACCGGGACGTGCCAGGCAAAAATTTCTCAGGAACGCCGCGAATGTCCCACCCTGACTTTAAATACGCTTCCGGTTCAAAGGGAATATGGAGAAACGGATACCCTGCTTTGTCGAGCATCTCCATAATTTTTTCCTCTTCATCACGGTCAACAATGCGATTCAAAACAAAACGTTTTTCACACCCGTTAAAATCCCTCTCATTTTCAAGGATAAACTGAACATTCTCCCGGGTCTGTCCTATACGATGGCGGGGAGGCAGATCGTTACCGATGATACGGTACAAAACAAAGGAATCGGGTTCGCCTGCCAGGGTTTTTTTCATGTATTCCGCTCTTAAGGCATCATGATCAACCCCAGGGCATTCCCCCCGGTTCAAGGGACGAGCCTTGATTTTTTCCGGAAACAACCGCATCATTAAAACGGTGTAAAGCCGGCCTGCCCCCGGAATCTGGTTGATCAGCTTTTTTATGGTTTCCAAAAAGTTCATAAGACCGATGTTCTTACAATAATTGGGCTTAAAACACAACCAAAAATATCCGCTGTTCTGTCTGGGCTGTTCAAAACAAACTCTTGTTAAGCAGCTTTAAAAAATTGGGCATTGATCATCGTTTCGCCCAAAGGGGTCAGGCTTTTCTTATTCCTCGTTATCAAACAATGAAGGCACACTGCTTAGACAGTTAAGATAATGACAATAAGGAAAGCCTGACCCCACCTTCTGGAAACTCCCGGCGGGGGATCCCCGACCCCCAGATGGCGACCTGGTCGAGACCGGCCACTTTGGCCTCATGAAACCGCCGCATCAAAGCGGGAATCACATGGCTGTCTTCCGGATAAAAATTGTCCCCCGGTCCATAGAGGTTGGTGGGCATGACACTGCGAAAATCCGGCATCAGCGCACAGCTTGTCTCGCCGGGCCGTGTCAAGATCCTCGGGCAGGTCCTGCTGAAGCATCATCCACTACATAGAGTTTGGCAGCCGCATAACCTTTCTCCAAAAGAAAACCGGCCAGGTACGCGCCGTCCTGGCCGGTTATGCCGGTGATGAGTGCTGTTTTCATTTATTACGCCTTAAAAAAAACAAATTATTTTATTTTCTCCTTACTATATAAGAAAACCCATATTGTCCAATTTTTTCAAATCGATCTGCTTCAAAATCAATGATATCGACCGCTTTTTTCACTTCTTCCCATACATTTGGTTCTCCATAATTATCAAAAACAATGAAACCGCCCGGGTTCATAAAATCCTTGTAGGCATCATAATCACCGATAACACCCTCACGAGATTGATCTCCGTCAATGAACAGCAAGTCAATCCATAATTTCAAATCTTTGAACTGTGCAACGGTCTGCCCGTCATATGAAGAACCCTGAATCAATTTATAATGATGTTTGTGTACATTTAATTTATCTATATTCTGTCTGACTGTCTCAAGATTGATGGGCATTTTAGTTTGGGGGTCCTTTTCTTTGCCATAATAGCCATCAAACAGATCGATTCCTATAAACGTGCATGGAGTTGGGTCCTGCATTGCCAGACAAAGAGACCCGCCGAACAAAGACCCGGTTTCAACATAAACCCTGCAATCGTGTCCTATAAATTTTTTTAATAAATATAATCCATGAAGATATTCAGTAACACAAACTCTCCCGGTAATAGCCGAATCAATCAATGATATCAGTGCATTCACATCTTCTTTTTTATTATATTCAAGATGAATTTTAAGTGAATTTTCAATTTTTTCAGAAAGACTGGTTTTATCTGCTGTAATTAATACCGCTTTATTGCCGGTCAATGTTATACAATAATTTTTGGTCAGCAGATATGGAACAGCCAAAGTACCTTTGGCCTGCCAGTCACCGTCCTTGAACCAGGTATCATCCAGACAGACAGCACCAAAGACAGACATTTTTTTTTGCACCTGCTCGACACATTCCAGATGCATCCGGTGGCAAGCTTGATCACTGATTCGATTACCCAGGTATTTTTCGTAACGGGTTTGCCGCTCTTCGCTATGTTTGCCATGATCAAAATCATAGGCATCCAGAAATACAAAATCCATTGGGCCGGTATAATCTCGCAGAAAATCTTCTCCTTTTTGATTCACAGCTTTAAATTCAGCATCAATTTTAGAGAGGGTTTCAGCGGCCATCTTTGTATTCTGTGGATCCATATCCACCGTAATAAAATGAAGTCCATGGGCTTTACAAAAATCGGCCAGTTTCCGGGTAGATCCCTGCCCGGGGACATCTTCCCGTGTTGACCCTATTTCGATAAGCGTGAGTTTATGGTCAGCCTTTGATTTCAGGTATTCAATATTCTCCCTGATATAATCCATTAATATCTGCTGCCCATGTTCAGATGTTTTTTTGACCTTTAAATACATTTGGTTAAATTGCTGGATCAACCTTTTTCCGAGCGTTTCATCCACAAACCACTCTTTTAAAAAAAGGGCAACATATAACTCAAGAGCTTCCTCTATTCGGTTAATATCCAAATAGAGATTTGCAAGGCTTAACAGATTTTCAGGTCTTTCCGGTATTGAATTACGGGCCTGTCCCAGATAATGCAGAGCACGCAGGTTGTTTTTTTGCTTTATATGATGCCGGGCCAGCGCCAGAAAAATGGGAAATTTATCCGCTGGTAAAAATTTTGAACTGTTTTCAAGAATATAGTCCACAACCGCTTCTTCATCATCCGGTACACTTAACCCTTTGGGAAGATTTAAAAAAGGGGACGGATTCCCATCTCTGCGCATTTGATCATTGGCCAGCAGTGAGAGAGAGACTTTGTCGCGAACAATATCCTGCTTTTTTGTCACTTTCAGCCATACTTCCAATTCCACAGGGCAGGAAGGGATATGTGTTAGCAAAGGCAGGTGAATCTCCGGCTCAGGCCCGGTGATCAGCAAAATTAGATTTTCTTTGTCAGGAAGTCTGACAGCATTCCCCCGGATACTCAATTGGTTAAAATCCTCAATAGTTTTTGCTGCCCATACCGACCCACCTGTAATTTTGTTTAGCAAATTTATATTTGATATTTTAACAACGCCGTTACTATTTAACGGGCTGAAAACAAATGATTTTTCTAATGAAAGCACCGATTCAGACAAAGGAAAAACAATTTTTTGCCATTGATCAATAAACAACTGCAGCCTTGTATCAGAAGAAATATTTTCCTGGCATTCAGGAAATATGACTCTGGCATATAAAGCTGTATCCACTTGTTCGGCAGTCTTTTGGCCTTGAATCAGCAGCTTATTGAAAGATTGCTTTTCTTGCCTTCCATAAGCATTGAGTATGATGGACATGATATCCGAAAAAACGGAGCCTGTCACATCTTCCTGAAACAGATTCTCCTGTTTTGGTGTCTTGAGATAATTAACACGCAACTGCTGATACAACCGTTCAAACGGCCTGAAGGTTTTTTGGAATGCCTCGTTAAAAGATGCAGCATGATTGTGCTTAAGAGCGGGCTTGACTAAATCAAGCAGTTCCAGATCGGCATGATATTGTTTATTTTCCTGAAATGTGACTGTATTGATCAATCTTTTCAAAGTTGAAACAGGATCGGCCAAAAGCTGATCAAACGTAACGATGGTCTGGCTTTGAGATTGTTTCACCAATGTCAGGGAAAAGGAAAGCCAGAGAATATGGGCGTTGAATAAATCTAAATTTTCAAAACCTTCCAGGGATTGGGCCACCTCCCATGGATGCCTGAGAATATGAATGCATTCAACTGCCAAAGATTTTTCTTTAAACACTTCCAGCCACAACGGCAGGGTGTGGCAGAAAAGAGGGTCAGACATATAATAACACTGACCAGTGATACGGGCATCTGCCAGCAGATTGTTTATACGGTCTCTGGCTTCTGCAGCGGTATCTGTCAATAACCAGTCCACCGGCAGGGATGTTGGCATCAAAGGGTTGAGCCCCATACCCTGGAAAAGCAGTGCATTGATGGTGGCGGCATCAACACTATTCAGACGTTTGAGTTCAACAAACCCCATGGTTTGCAAACACTGGGAAAGAAGGGTGACACCGCTTCGAGGTGCACCAGTGATGATGAATATTGTATCAGACATGATTTTTTATTTCTCTTATACTGTCACCTTGTCGGTATATAATCTGCTTTAAAAAGGCAATTTCTTCCTGCTGCTGGCTGATAATTTTTTTATATTGCACGTCCAGATCCGCTTTAAGAATATCATAAAGATCCCCGGGCCTTTCATCAAAGGTTTCATTCAGGCAGTAAATATCTTCTGAGCCAAGCCGGTCATGTTTGAGAAAATACGCATAGGCGGAGGCATAGACCCCGTGGATAACCGCATCTCTCACACCAGTATGCCTGCTCATGTAATGTATGCCGTCAAACGGGATGGGATCATTATACTTCTGGGACGTAAACAAAGGCCGGGCCAGAGGAAAAATATTCAATGCCTGAAGTGCAATACCCAGGTTTCTATTTTTTTTGTCCTGGGGAAAGATTTCTCCAGATGGCAATGTCCTGGGGAGTTTAAGGGTAAGCAGGGTCTTTTCACCGGGCTGTTTGCTTTTGTTTTCCGGCAGGATGGCGGTGACAAATACCGGGTTTTGCTGTGTGCCAACGGTAACCGGAAGGGGAATGCCGTCAGCTTCCAGAGAAACACCGGATATCACCTCTTCACTTGCACCAGCATAAATGGTCAGGTTTAAACGGTTTGCCTGATCTCTGCGGGGTGAAAAATGGACAGCGGAAACAGTGTCCGGGCCTGACCATCTAAAATAAATATCCTCTTTTTTTTCAACTTCATACCATCCTGTACCCATAAAAAGCTTATCCATGGTTAAGGTTATAGCATCCTGCCAGGTATCATGTAGCATATCTGTTCCTTCTATAGAGTTCATGATAGTATGTCCTCGAGATCAACAAAATCAAACATATCAAGCCGGGATTGCGGATTGCAGTTGACCACGTCCACCCCCAGTTTTTCCAACCTGGCCCCGGCTGTGACCCAGCTTTGGTAGTGCAGATCCGGCTGGGAATCTGGAACGTTGAAGCGGTCCCCTTTTTGCTGGTAATCGTCGATGAAGTAGTTGGGGTTTAGGCCGGGAGTGGAAGTCATTTCCAAAACGTGGCCCTCCACCTTTTGAGCCTCCGAAATCTGCTGGACATATCGGCAGTCGATTCCTAAAAGGCAGATTCTCCTGTACCCCAGCATAGCTGCGAACAAGGCAGCGTGACTGCCGGTGGAAATGGGCCTTGCATCTTCAAAAACAGGCGCATGCAGATAATCTTCAAAAAACAGAACTGATGGATTGTCCTTCAACTTCGGATAAAATTTCAAAATGTTCCTGCGCAACAGGAACAACCGTATCCCATTTTTGTCCTGCTCCTGAACCAGCTTAAATATCCCATCTCTTTGAGACTCCGTCACCACAGTATCCAGGCAGATGTAGCAGGTAGGATACCAGTTGATTTTCTGCCAGTGCCGAAATGCCACGTTCATGCCAAGGGTGGGCACATTAAGGCGGGATAAGTCAAAACCGCACAGCGAGGGACCGTTGCCCAGCAAGAAAATACTGTCACCTGATGGACAAATTGATGAGACCTCCGTGGCTCTATCGACAACATGAGGGAGGGAGAAAATTTGTTCTGGTAGTGTGCTTGTCTTGGGAAAAATCTTATGCAGTTTGTCAAAAGACTGGGTGGTGACAATACTCCCTACTTTTTGGGTAAAAAGCTGATCATAGTCAACTCGTTGAAATTCTTCAAGTTTGCCTCCTTTTAAAGAAGTAATAATGTCATAAATAAAATCCCTCCATTCTACAAAATCTATATCAAAATAAGTACTTTCATAATAATAGTTTTTTTTGATAAATTCTTTATTAGAAATAGAGTCTTCTTTTAATAATTGATATGGCATGTGTCACATAAAAACCCACCTTATAGCAATAATTTCTTGACAATTCCGAAAGTTCTTGAGTATTATACAAAATATCAATAAATATCAATAAGTAATGAGTCCGAAATAACATACCCT